>JAIIUG010000162.1:0-2089 GCA_022739635.1 Collinsella sp.
GCCAAGGCTGCCGAGGCCAGCGCCCAGCAGGAAAAGCAGAATACCGAGGCAGCTTTGACGACTGCCCAGGCCAAGAAGCAGGAGACTGCCGCTGCTCTCGCAGCCGCAACCACCGCGCGCGATAACGCCCAGCAGAAGTTCAACCAGGCGCAGGCCGCGCTCGATGCTGCCGTCTCGGGTACGGGTGTTGACCTGAGTGCGCTTGAGGCCGCCAAGAAAGCTGCTGCTGGTGAGCTCAAGACCGCGCAGGCGGAGCTCAATGCCGCGACGGATGCCGACGCCACCGCACAGACAAATCTGCAGGCCGCCCAGGCTGCCGTCGCTGCCGCGCAGGAGAAGGCCAACGCCGCCAACGCTGCTGTAGCATCTGCCCAGTCTGCATACGATGCGGCAAACAAGGAGTACAAGGACGCGGCCAGTAAGCGTGACGCCGCGAAGACGGCATACGAGCAGGCCCAGCAGACCGAGGCCGACAAGAAGACCGCGTACGATAAGCTTGTCGAAGTTCGCAAGCAGAAGCGCAGTGAGTGGGAGGCAGCCTGCGCTGCTTCGAACGCCGCGGAAAAGGCTTATGACGCTGCTAATGTCCAGGTTGAGGCTCTTGAGCAGCAGATTGCTGACCTCAAGTCCAACATGACCGTTGACCAGGAAGTCATCAATAAGGGCATGCTCGGCTTTATGGCCTACATCAGCAACAGCAGCGATTTCACGGCTATGCAGAAATCGAACGCCAAGGACGCAATGGCTACACTCACCGGCGCTGACGACAAAGCCGAGTGGTATGACGATTACGTCGATCAGGACATGTCTCGCGACACCAATCCGCTTTCCTTGGAACAGCTGCGCAACGCCCTGACATATCTCGACACCCAGAACAACCTCCGCAAGGCGAACGGTCAGTCGGCGCTCAGCGTCAGCCTCCGCATGACCGCAGCAGCTGCACTCAACGCCTCATATTCATCGAATATTTGGGATCACTCGAACTGTTACTTCGATAATGCTGAGAATCTCGCAGGTGGTGGCGGTGCATATACCGGTGGTGAGACCGAGGATACCCTGGGCTGGCCCTACACCGGTCTCTACACTCAGGAGAAGGTTAATTACGAGAATTGGATTAAAAAGTACGGTGTGGATAGCGAGGCCGGCAAAGATCTCATGGCTCATCGCTATGATTCGTACTATATCTACCAAAACTATTACGATGTGTACCACGGTACAAAAGATAAGAATGGCAATCAAAGAGGAGACGCCTGCGGGCACTATCTCAACATTATCGATTCCGCTACGGTGGCTATCGGCATCGCGACCGGTAGCGGTAAGAACACCGATTCCGAGGTAACCATATTCGATTACAGCGCTGATGACACTCAGGCTGATTTCACTGTTTCCGAGTTCAAGAAGCTCGTCAACGACTACATCGATTCTGCCTATAACGCTGGCGGCACGCAGGCGCAGAAGGCGCAACTCAAGGAGCTTCAGGGCAAGCTCGCCGAGGCGCAGAAGAACTTTGGAACTACTAGGGAAGCTTACTTCGCAGCTGTAAACGGGCAGGATGCCGCCCAGGACGCTTTCACCGCAGCCGATGTGAACATGAACACCGCCAAGGGCGAGTACGAGAAGGCTCAGTCCGCTACTGCTGCCGCCAAGTCCGCCTACACCGCCGCCGAAGCCAAACTCAAGGGTATCGACGTCAAGACGCCCAAGACCAAGCTCAACGCCGCCAAGGGCGAGGCCGCTACTGCCCAGGCAGCTCTCGATAAGGCAAACGTCACGCTTGCTGACGGCAAGGCAAAGGCAACCGATGCCGCTGCTCAAAAGGCGAAGGCTCGCAGCGCCCGCGATGCTGCCAAGGTAAAGTCCGATCAGGCCAAAGAGGCGTATGACAACGCTACCGCTTCGGTCAAGGACCTTGCCGCCAAGTGCGATGCCGCCAAGACGGATCTTGCGAACAAGCAGGGCACGCTTGACGATGCCAAGAAGGCCGACGACACTGCCCAGGCTGGCGTTGACAAGGCTCAGGCCGCAGATGTGCACGCCGCGACCGCTCTTTCGGGCGCCAAGCAGGCAGTTGCCGCCAAGACGCAGACCC
>JAIIUG010000163.1:0-2075 GCA_022739635.1 Collinsella sp.
CTGTTATGCGGAAGGGAGCGCCTATGGCACTCAGCGAGAAAGACGTGCGCGGCATCGCCGAGTACGCAAAGATCGCACTGACCGATGACGAGCTCACCCAGATGACGTCCTATATGAACGACGCCGTCCAGATGCTCGAGCCCGTCTTGCAATATGACTTACCCGACGTGGAGCCCACGTTCCATCCCATCGGAAGCCTGTCCAACGTGATGGGCGATGACCTGCGCGAGCCCGAGCGCGACCTGCCGCTCGACGTCGCGCTCGAAAACGCCGGCAGCGCGCGCGACCGCTACTTCCGCGTGCCGTCCATTTTGGGAGAGGGGGAGAGCGAGTAATGGCGCAGAGCTTCGATTCCCTTACCGCCGCCCAGATCGCCGCGGGCGTTGCCGCCGGCGACTTTGCCGCTACCGAGGTGGCCCAAGCCTCCCTCGCCGCCATCGAGGCGCGCGAGGGCGGGGTCCAGGCATTCCTGCAGGTGGCGCCCGAGCTTGCGCTCGAGGCCGCCGCGCGCGTGGATGCCGACCGTGCCGCCGGAAAGCCACTGCCCCCGCTTGCGGGCGTGCCGCTGGCCATCAAGGACAACATGAACCTCGTGGGCACGCGCACTACCTGCGCTTCCCGCATGCTCGGGGACTACCAGAGCGTCTACACCGCCACCTGCGTCCAGCGCATGCTCGATGCCGGCTGCCTGCCCATGGGCAAGGCCAACATGGACGAGTTTGCCTTTGGCAGCTCCACCGAGAGCTCGGCGTTCCACCGCACCAACAACCCCTGGGATACCGAGCGCGTGCCCGGCGGCTCCTCGGGCGGCTCCGCTGCCGCCGTCGCCGCGGGCGAGGTCGCGCTCTCGCTGGGCTCGGACACCGGCGGCTCCATTCGCCAGCCGGCGAGCCTGTGCGGCGTGGTGGGCTTTAAGCCCACGTATGGCGCTGTGAGCCGTTACGGCGTGGTTGCCTTTGGCTCGTCGCTCGACCAGGTGGGCCCCTTTGGCCGCACGGTCGAGGATGTCGCGCTGGCCATGAACGCGCTTACCGGCGCGGGCCACGATCCGTACGACTGCACCAGCCAGGATTGCGCCGTCGACTTTACCGAGCATCTCAACGACAGCATCGAGGGCAAGCGCGTGGGCATTATCCCTGCGTTTATGGAGGCCGAGGGCCTGACGCCCGAGGTCAAGGCCGCTGTTCAGCGCGCCGCCCAGGAGCTGCAGAACCAGGGCGCCGAGCTCGTGGAGGTCGACCTGCCGCACCTGGACGCCGCCATCGCCGCCTACTACGTCATCGGCCCGGCCGAGGCGTTCTCCAACTTGGCTCGTTTCGACGGCATTCGCTACGGCTATCAGGAGGAGGGCTGCGCCAACCTGTCCGACCAGAGCTCGCTTTCGCGCGCCCACGGCTTTGGCGCCGAGGCCAAGCGCCGTCAGATGCTCGGCGCCTACCTGTTGAGCTCGGGCGTGTACGACAAGTACTACTACGCCGCACAGAAGGCTCGCACACTCATCACGCAGGATTACGACGCCGCGTATGCCAAGGTGGACACCATCCTCATGCCCGCCTCGCCGCGCACGGCCTTTAAGTTTGGCGAGATCAGCGACCCCACGCAGATGTATCTCTCCGACCTGTATACCATCTCGCTCAACATTTGCGGCAACGGCGGTATCTCGGTGCCGCTGGGCCTGGGCGAGGACAGCAAGCTGCCCGTTTCTGCCCAGCTGGTGGGGCCTGCCTTTAAGGACCGTCAGCTGCTCACGTTTGCCCGCGCCCTGGAGCGCGGCTTTGCCGATGCCGCCACGGGTGCGCCCGCGCTTTCCGTAGCGCCCGATTTTGCCGGGAAGGGAGGCGAGCTGTAATGAAGGAGCTTTCCGAGGTCCTGCAGGATTGGGAGGCCGTGATCGGCCTGGAGATCCATACCGAGCTCACCGCACTCGATACCAAGATGTTCTGCAACTGCAAGCTCAGCCACGATGACGAGCCCAACGCCAACGTGTGCCCGGTGTGCCTGGGCCTGCCCGGTGCGCTGCCGGTGCCCAACAAGCGCGCCATCGAGAGCATCGTCAAGGCCGGTCTCGCCACCAA
>JAIIUG010000164.1:0-2068 GCA_022739635.1 Collinsella sp.
GATCTGCGTCTACGCCCGCAACACCGTCACCAACGACGTGCTGTACAAGGAGGGCCTGGACCTTCTCGTCGTGCCCTCCGCCGAGCTCTCCCGCGGCCGCGGCGGCCCGCGCTGCATGAGCATGCCCTTCTGGCGCGAGGACCTCTAAGGTCTTCAAGGACCCATACAGGTCTTAATACATACATCTAGCTGCCGTTAGATGTCTCCCATTGGGGCGGTGCGGGTATTCGCACCGCCCCATTCTTGTATGAGGAACGTCAGCACGATTGGATGACTGCTTTTGTAAGGAGCTTGGCCATGGATATCAAGACAATCGGCGTTGAGGAATGGCTCAACGTTTGGGAGAAGAGCGCTACGTGGGATATCGCCCAGTCGACGATCTCCTCGCTTACCATGGGCGAGCTGCGTGCGCTCGACGAGCAGGATGGCGCTGCGTTCTATGAGCGCCTGGACCGCGAGAAGATGAACTACGGCTGGATCGAGGGTTCGCCCGACTTTAAGGCCGAGGTCGCCAAACTGTATCGCCGCGAGGTCAATCCCGACCACATCCTGCAGACCAACGGCTGCACGGGTGCGAACCTCAACGCCATCATGGCCGTGGTCGAGCCCGGCGACCATGTGATTGCCGAGTGGCCTACCTATGCGCCGCTCTACGAGATTCCGCGCACGCTGGGCGCCGAGGTCGAGTACTGGGAGCTTCGCGAGGAGCTCGGTTGGAAGCCCGATATCGAGGAGCTCAAGCGTTTGGTTCGCCCCAGCACCAAGCTCATCTGCATCAACAACGCATCGAACCCCATCGGTGCCGTGCTCGATGTCGATACGCTCGGCCAGATTGCCGAGATCGCCCGCTCGGTGGGCGCCTATGTGCTGTGCGACGAGGTGTACCTGCCGCTTGAGAACACCGAGGCCTTTATGTCGATGGCCGATGTGTACGAGAAGGCCATTGTCACCAACTCGGTGTCCAAGACCTATTCGACGCCTGCGGCACGCGTAGGCTGGGTCGTGGCAGATGAAGAGGTATCCAACCGTATCCGCACTTATCGCGATTACACCATGATCTGCGGCGGCGTGTTCAACGACGCCCTGGCAACCTATGTGCTCGAGCACAAGGACAAGATTCTCGAGCGCAACCGCAAGATCGTGTTTGACAACCGTGATATCGCGCAGGCTTGGATCGATACGCAGCACCGCGTTTCCTGGACGGCGCCGCAGGGCGTGTCCACCTCGTTTATCCAGCTGGATATTCCCGAGGACGATGAGGGGTTCTGCAAGCGCCTGCTGGCCGAGAGGGGAGTGCTGTTGGTTCCCGGCAGCCGCTTTGAGCTTCCCTGCGGCGCGCGCCTGGGTTACTGCGCGAGCGAGGACGTTCTTCGCGAGGGCCTGAGGCTTCTGGGCGAGGCGCTGGCGGAGTTTGATCGCTAGGATTCCGACGGCTCTCAAAGCCGCTCAAATCTGTCTACGATTATCGATAACAGACCCGTTTCTCATGAGGGGAGCGGGTCTGTTTTTTATACCAAGAAGTCAAGTTGTTACAAATGAGGCCGTACGGCAAGCTGATATCCGCTGGGCCTTATACTGAGCTTCCGGCGAACGGTACCCAGCGTCTGGTAAACGGTAATCTGTTGATAGAAAATGAATAGGACGAACTTTTTTCTGAATAAAATTGAAAATGGTTGAGACATACCGAGAATTGCGAATTCTATTCATACCTTGAGTAAAAATATGCAATCTGAGGGTGGTTTTAGAAAGATTAGTTCCAATTGGATTTCCGGTTCAAAAAGCGTTTAAGCACGTAAATAAACTTTATTAAGTCAAAGTGTGCCATGCGTGAAGTATATGTGTATGCCGTTCACCCCGTATAAAAAACCGTTCGGGGGCAAGGTGGAAGTATGGGCTGATTTTGGATATAAATATGTCGTCAGCAATAACGCCTCACACGGAGGGGCGCTAACGAATCGGCCCTGACAAGGGCCCGAAAGAAAGGTAGGAGGCCATGACGAAAGGTCTGCACGTGCCTTCCGAGATCGGCAAGCTCAGGAAGGTCTGCCTGCACCGTCCCGGCGACGAG
>JAIIUG010000165.1:0-2010 GCA_022739635.1 Collinsella sp.
TACGTCTACCTGAAGCACGTCGCCCTGAACGACTCCGAGACCAGCCGCCGCGGTGTCAACACCTGGCTGAACGAGCAGACCGCTCGTGAGATCTATCTGGAAGTCGCTGACAAGGCCATCACCGATGGCGGCGCCTGGAGCGTCATGACCGGCTTCAACCGCTGGGGTGCTACCTGGTGCGGCGCTAACGCCAACCTGCTGACCGGCTTCCTGCGCGGCGAGCTGGGTATGCGCGGCATGTGCATCACCGACTTCTCTGGTTCCAGCCAGTACATGGACCTGGTGGACGGCCTCATCGCCGGCTCCGACATCTGGGACAGCCCGATGCCCAAGATCCACACCACCAAGGCTGCAAACTATGAGAACGATGCCTACATCGTCACCCAGATGCGCAACGCGATGCACCACATCCTCTACACCGTGGTCAACTCCAACGCCATGAACGGCGTCACCGCAGAGACCAAGATCGTATCCGTTACTCCTTGGTGGAAGACCGCACTGATCTGCGTTGATGTGGTGCTGGGCGTTCTGGTGGCTGTCAGCATCTTTATGCTGGTCAAGCGCATCAAGGCACGCAAGGCCGCAAAGGCTCTGACTGCCCCGGCGGAAGATCAGGAATAATCAACCCTCCGAAAAATCAGATTTTCGCAAGCGGCAGCCTGCCCCGCCATAAGGCAACCATCACGGCGACAAATGCAAAGACCGTTCAGTATACATGGACGAAGAGTAAAGAACTGCCCGCTTATGGCTGGCAGAATACCGCAAGCGGCACACCGCTTACGGAGAGCAGGGGCACGGCAGGACAGACGGAGACCTGGTATCTGCATGTGCTCGCCACCGCAGCATCGGGAGCCTTCATGCATGAATATAAGGTGTTTACCTTTATGCAGCCCGCGATCACAGGGGTATCTGTAAGGGCGGGTTCCGCGGCCTCTTCTGCGGATGTGGCGGATGTATGGAAACCGGAAAAATATATCGTGGTGCAGTATGCGGGCGCGCAGACCTCCGGCACGAAGATCACTTTTGCCGGACCGACGAGCAGTTCAACTACCATTACGAAATCAAGCGGGACGACGTATCTGAAAGTAACCCAAAACGGAACGTATACCGTCACACTGACGGACGGTTACGGAAACGTGATTTCCAAGACCATTGAGGTACAAAAAATAGATACCTTAAAGCCCACAGTCACAATTCGCAGCGGCAGTAGCACGGCTGCGGAGACCGTATATCATGAGCTGAACCTTGTCGTGCTCCCGGAGGATACCGGAGGCAGCGGCGTGGCAAAGGTGGAGTATGCATGGACAAATGACACAGCAGCCCCTTCTTCGTGGACGACACTCGATGCGGGTGCGGACGGCAGTTATCAGGCAGCGTATACCGCCAAAGAGACTGCAAAGACTTCAAAATATCTTCAGGTAAAGGTCAAAGACAATGCGGGAAATGTCTCCACAGTCGTCCGGTCGGGACCCTATTATATGATGCAAAAGGTAACCGGAAATGGACTTCCCTCGATTACCGTGACAGAGAAGAATCTGGCTTCATGGGGAAAGAGCGCAGAGCTTAACTGGACGGCTCAGAAAGGAAGCAAAGCAAACGCCGGTAAGATTGCATCCGTATACACGCCGGACGGCATACAGACGATAGATTCTGGCTCCGGCAATGCCACCGGAACCTGTACCGTGACGAAAAACGGTGTCTATGTATTCCTGGTGACGGACGAATATGGCAATTCTGTCAGTACAGAAGCGCTTGTGAAAAAAATTGACAACGAAGCGCCGAAGCTGGAAAAGCTGGAGTGCTCCGTATCTACAGACGGGAAAACAGGCACGATTCAGCTGATAGGGGCTACGGATGACTGTACGGCAATCTACGATGCAAAGGGAAACTGTATAAATCATGGCGGCAGCGGCATTCAGACAATGCAGTACCGGGGGCAGAACGAGACTGAATGGAGGAACCTCACCGGAAATAGCTTTACCGTGACGGAAAACGGAAAATATGTAGTCC
>JAIIUG010000166.1:0-1993 GCA_022739635.1 Collinsella sp.
GCTGTAGACGTAATGCTCGTCCACGCACAGGATCATCTGATGACGGCCATGCTTGCCCAAGAACTCATCGAACAGATGATTTATCTGCATCAGGAACTCGCACGTCGCTAGATTTAAGGAGAAGGCTATGAAACGCGAGCAAAGCGCCGCTAAACGAGAGAAACGCAAACTCCTATGGGGTGGCTCTATTTCCGCCGTACAGTGCGAAGGCGCTTGGAATGAAGGTGGAAAATCCCCGGTTGAATCTGATTATGCCGAGTGCTCGGGCGGGGTCGCCCACTTCAAAAGCGTATCCTATCGCGATGCAACGGGGAATCTCCAAAAAGGACCCATGCCATGTTGGAACGTAATACCGCCCGGTGGCATCGAACGCATCGAAAAACCGGATACATACTATCCGTATCGTTCCGGCATTGATTTCTACCACCGCTATCGAGAAGATATCGCCTTATTCGCCGAAATGGGCTTTCAATCGCTGAACCTGTCCATCTCTTGGGCACGAGTCATGCCTCACGGAATCGATGGGGGAATCAACCGCGAGGGAGTTGAATTCTACCGCGATGTTCTCAGCGAGCTAAAACGATATGATATCGAACCCATCGTAACCCTCTTCAAGTATGACATGCCCTGTTATCTCGACGATAAATACGACGGTGGCTGGCTCGATCGAAGCATGGTCGACGAATTCGAGGCCTTTGCCAAGGTTTGCTTTGTCGAGTATCGCGATCTGGTGAAATACTGGATCACGTTCAATGAGATAAACGGCATCGCCATGATCGGAAAGGAATTCGGCGTCATCTCGGCGCAGCAAGCCTATCAGCTTGGACACCACCTTATGGTGGCAAGCGCGCGTGCGGTGCGCGCGGCGCACGATATCGATCCCTCTTTCAAGGTCGGCTGCATGGTCTACCAGGGAACGACCTACCCCATGACTGCCGATCCAACCGACTACCTCACGGTAATGGAGCAGACCCGCAAAAGAACTCACTATTTCGGCGACACAATGGTGCGGGGCGCATACCCCTCTTACGCTCAAAAGATATGGGAAGACGAGGGCGTCGAACTCGAATGGGCTCCCACCGATATCGCAGACTTGCAAGCCGGCAAAGTCGATTACTACGCGTTCTCCTGCTATAACTCAAGCTGCTACACCTCGCATACCGACGAAAACGCAGAGATCGTGGGCAATCTGATGAAAGGCCTGCGCAATCCCTATCTGGACAAGAGCGAATGGGGTTGGACCATAGACCCCTACGTACTCAAGATCACCATGATCGAGTTATACGACCGCTATCAGATCCCGCTCATGATCGTCGAGAACGGCCTAGGCGCGGTGGACGAGGTCGAGGCGGACGGTTCGATTCACGACAGCTACCGCATCGATTACCTGCGCGAGCATATCAAGCAGATGGAGATTGCCATCGAGGACGGCGTGGACCTGATGGGCTACACCATGTGGGGCTGCATCGATTTGGTGAGCGCCTCGACCGGCGAGATGAAGAAGCGCTACGGCTTCATCTACGTCGACAAGGACAACGACGGCAACGGCACGCTCGCCCGCAGCCGCAAGGACAGCTTCTTCTGGTACAAGAAGGTTATCGAGTCCAACGGCGCCGACCTGGCCTAGCCAAGTCTCAACCAGCGTAAACGCCGCAACCACCACAAAGGGGACCAGGCACCTTTGTGGTGGTTTTTGCTTTGGTAGATGTGTGAGACATGCCTTACAATCTACCAAGTAGTTCATGACGGGCGAAAAACGGAGAGAAGGGGGCTCGATGCGTCCTTAATGTTTCATACGGATTGATTGATTCGATAGACGGTGGCGAATGCCCACCGCCCGTATTCGTATGAAACAAGGAGTCTCCATGCTCGCATCTCTTTTCTCAAAGCCTCAATCATCGCTGTCCGCGCAGGCCAAGCGCCTGGTGGCGATGCGCTTTCTCATCTACACCGGTTTTCAGACCAGCTACTTTATCGGCGTCATCGGAACGCT
>JAIIUG010000167.1:0-1955 GCA_022739635.1 Collinsella sp.
GTCGAGCTTGCGCTTGCCGACGCCTCCGAGTCCGCTCAGACCGCTGTCGATGCCGCCCTTGCTGCCGAGGATTACCCTGCCGCGTTTGCCGCTCTGGCCGCCCTGCGTGCCCCCATCGACCGTTTCTTTGACGAGGTTATGGTCATGGACAAGGACGAGCAGCTCCGCGATAATCGCCTTAAGCTGCTCAACCGCTTCGAGGCCGTATTCTCCGGCATCGCCAACATTGGTGAGCTTGCCCGCAAAAAGTAAGCTAGCCTGCGCATAAGCGCAAAAGGAGCCTCGCATGGATTGCCCGGTCACCGCTCGTCCCACCGTTATCGTTATCTCCGACTCGCTCGGTGATACCGCTTGTGAGGTGGTGCTTGCGGCGTCCGGGCAATTTGATGAAGGGGCTTTTCGTGTTTTACGTCTGCCTAAGGTGACCTCGGTGGAGCAGGTCAAGTCGTTTGTGGGCCCGCGAGTCGATGCCGACCATCGCGATATCGCCGTGTTCCATACCATCGTCGACCCGGCGCTTCGTGCTCGCGTACTCGACTACTTGGGCATGCTGCACATTCGCTCGGTCGACCTGATCGGCCCGTCGCTCGCGGTGCTGTCGTCCCTCATCGGTACGCCGCCCAAGGGCGTTGCGGGCGTGATTCACAAGACCGACGATCGCTATTTCCACCGTATCGAGGCCATGGAGTACTTTGTCGAGCACGATGACGGGCGTGGCTGCGACGATCTGTCGGGTGCCGATATCGTGCTGCTGGGCGTGTCGCGCACATCCAAGACGCCGCTGTCGATGTATTTGGCCTATCAGGGCTACAAGGTCGCCAACGTGCCGTTGGCGCACGGTATGGAGCCGCCTAAGTCGATTTACGAGGTCGACCCGATGCGTCTTTTCGGCCTGATTTCGACCGTCGATGTGATTTCCGAGATTCGCGATAGCCGCCTGGGCGACGACTATGCCCGTGCCGTTGCGGGCTCCTATGCCGAGCCCGAGAGTGTACGCAGTGAGCTCGAGGAGGCTCGCGCCCTCATGAAACGTCTGGGTTGCTTTGTGGTGCGCACCGACGGCAAGGCGATTGAGGAGAGTGCCTCCGAGATCATCGCTCACCTCGAAGAGATTCAAGAGGCAAGAGCCCGCCGTGCCGCCCGCCGCGCTCAACAGCAGTAGTCCTTTCTGGGATGATTTTTCTGGGACGGTGATTAAAATGCCCCGTCTCAAATTGACTGGTTTTGGTAAAGCGATTTAGCAAGAAACCTACATTTGACCTGCTAATTTATTGTAGTGGTATCTTCATAAGGTAACCACCTTTACCTACCGTTTACCGCAGGTTTTAGCACGTTTACCAAACCGCGCATCCTCTGCTCAAGCCCGTTCAAATCCCGCCGTATAGTTCCCTCACGGCCCGCATCCGGCGGGTCGATTCGTTACCACGGTCGTGCGCGAGAGCGCATGGAAGGGGAAGTATCGTGAGCGATTGCAAGAGGGTTTACCGTTTTGGAACCGATGCCCAGGGCACTTGTGTCACCGAGGGCGACAAGTCCATGAACTTCGTGCTTGGCGGCAAAGGCGCGAACCTTGCCGAGATGAGCCGTATCGGCCTGCCGGTTCCCGGTGGCTTTACCATTACCTGCCAGACCTGCGTTGAGTACTCTGGTGCCGGCAACGTGTGGCCGGAGGGCGCGCTCGACGAAATCGTTGCCGCCGAGGTCGACCTCGAGGCCCGCTGCGGCAAGAAGCTCGGCGATGCCTCCGATCCGCTGCTCGTGTCGGTTCGCTCGGGCGCTCCGTTTTCCATGCCCGGCATGATGGATACGGTTCTCAACCTGGGCCTCAACGACGATTCCGTTCAGGGCCTTATCGCCCAGACGCAAAACCCGCGCTTTGCTTGGGATAGCTACCGCCGCTTTATCCAGATGTTCTCCAACGTCGTCATGGGCGTCGACGCCGACCTGTTCGAGAA
>JAIIUG010000041.1:0-18793 GCA_022739635.1 Collinsella sp.
CGCCCGCGCCGAGCGCCGCAAGGGCGAGCAGCTTCGCCGCGACGGCGCGCCCGCGCGAAGGGACCGCCGTGAGGTTGGCGAGGCGCCCGGCAGCGCGCTCCTCGTCCACGGCGAGCCCGCAGACGATGGCTGACATGAGCGGCATGAGGGCGCCGAGGAACTGGGCGTAGGCGTCCGCGCCCAGCGCCGGGTCCCATCGGGTTACGGAGAAGTACTCGCCGCAGGCAAGACCGGCTACCAGGCCGCAAACGAGGTGCACCGCCGTGAGCGGGGAGCGCGCCAGGCGCAGGGCCTCGGAGAGCAGGGCCCGCGGGAGAGTCATACGCGGCGTCGGGTCGGAGAGTCGTGTCACGGCCATCACCTCTCCTCGGAGCGCGCGAACCAGGCCGCGCCCGCCGCCGTGAGCGCGGCGAACGCGAGCGCGCTGACCGCAAGGCCCGCCAGCGTGAGCATGCCATCCGCCGCGAGCGCCCCGCCGAGCGCCATGTCCGCCGCGAGTGGCTCGCCGCTCGGCAGCACGGGGATGAAGCTCGTGGGGATGACCATGCTCGCCGACGGCGGAAAGAGCTGCGGCAGCGGCACCAACGACCAGGCGAACCCACCCACGAGCTGCGCGGCGAGTGGGCAGAAGATGCCCGCGAGCAATCCGATCCGCGCCGTGAGAAAGAGCCCTACGGGAATCATCCACGCCGCGGTCACCGTGTTGACGAGCGCGCAGAGGAGCATCGTGAGCGTGCCCGCGGCCGTGAGGCCCTGCGAGGAGAACGCCGATCCCGCGAGGTAGATGCCGAAGACCACGAGGTTCGAGAGCGTGCAGAGAGCGAGGCACCAGAGCGCCTTGGCCCACCAGACACGCCCGAGCGGGAAGCCCAGGCCCAGAAGCCCCCGCATCCGCGTGCGAGCGTCCGCCCGCGCGACGCACGCCACCACGAGCGAGAGAGACACGGGCAGGAAGAGCGCGTACCAGTAGTTCCACGCGCTGAAGATCTGCACGCCCCGGTAGGGCATCGCGCCGAGCAGCGGCATCGGCAGCGCCATGAGCACGGCCAGGCGAACCGGTGCCGCGTGGCGCGACTTCAGGGCCTCGGCGCGCAGGCCCGCGAGCAGGCCGCCTTTCTCGCCCGTCATGCCGTCACCTCCCCGCGTGCTCGTCGCCCTTCCCGGCAGAAACTCATGAAGAGTTCCTCGAGGTCCTGCCCGGGCCGAAGCGCATCCTCGTAGGCGAGGCGCCCCCCGCAGATGATGCCGATGGTGTCCGCCATCTGCTGCACCTCGGAGAGGATGTGGCTCGAGACGATCACCGTCATACCCGCCGCCGCGAAGCCGCGGATCTGGTCGCGCAGCTCCTCGATGCCGATGGGGTCGAGGCCGTTGGTGGGCTCGTCGAGCACGAGCAGGCGTGGCCGAGCGATCAGCGCCAGCGCGAGCCCCAGGCGCTGCCGCATGCCCATCGAGAAGCGCCCGGCGCGCTTCTTCCCGGTGTCCGCGAGGTCCACGGCGGCGAGCACCTCATCTATGCGGCTCTCGGGAAGGCCCAGCAGCGTGGTGCGCACGCGCAGGTTCTCGCGCGCGGTGAGGTTGGGGTAGAGCGGCGCCTCCTCGATGAGGCTGCCGATTGCGTAGAGGTCCTCGCGGCGCCAGGCGTGCCCGGCAAAGAGGATCTCCCCGGCCGTCGGCCGCAGCATCCCGCAGATCATCTTGAGCGTTGTCGACTTGCCGGCGCCGTTGGGACCGAGCAGCCCGTACACCTCGCCCTCGCGGATATGAAGGCTCACGTCGGCCACGGCGTCCTGCGCCTGGTCGCCGCGGCCGAAGCGCTTGGTGAGCCCGCGCGTCTCGAGCATGTAACCCATGGGTTTATCCTTTCTCTTCCGGGCGCGCGGGCCGATTCACCATGCCCGCGCGTCTTACCTTTCGGGTGCACCATTCATGGTGGGGCGCGTTTCTAACGAAGCCGTAACGGCCGTTGGGCTCTTTTGGTGCCAGCCAATCTCGACCCGCACGCATTTGCTTAAAGCAACAACTTTCCCGATCGATGTAATCACCGAATTAAAACGTGTACACCAGCCACCAAAGATGCCGAAAAATGTCGCTTTTGGAGGCTGATGTACACAAATGCAGAATCCAGCGCAGCCCAGAGGCGCCCTCCACATGTCTGGACTCTCTATGCTTACGCTGGATAGACATCGCCGGAACGGGTATAGTATCGAAAGTTTTGTCGTTAACCAGCGGGGGAGTCCTGTGGGCATCAAGAAGAAGATCAAAAAGGAGCTTATCGGCACTTCCGATTACCCGTCGAATAAGATCTTTACGATCTCCAATTTCATCACCTTTACGCGCCTGATCCTCACCCTGGTATTTCTGTACCTGTTTGTGACGGATAACAACCGCGTCATCGCCATCGTTATCTACGCCGTTGCCGCCTCCACCGACTGGATGGACGGTCAGATCGCCCGCATGACCAAGACGGTCTCATGGCTCGGCAAGGTCATGGATCCCATCTGCGACCGCGCGCTGCTGTTCACCGGCGTGCTGGGATTGGTAGTCCGCGGCGAGCTGCCCATCTGGGTCTGCGTGCTCATTATTGGCCGCGACATCTATCTGGGCATCGGCACGCTTATCGTGCGTCATTATCACCGTCGCCCCATCGATGTCGTCTTTCCCGGTAAGATTGCCACTGCGCTGCTCATGACCGGCTTCTCGCTCATGCTGCTCGGTTTCCCCGTTATTGACGGCTTGCATCTTTTACCTTCAACCCTTAAGGCCTTCCCGGGTCTCAACGGAAGCTCGGTGCCCCTCGGCATCTTCTTCGTGTATGGCGGCGTGATCTTCTCCATGCTCACCGCTGTCATCTACTCCATTAAGGGCGGAGCAGCCATTAAACAGGCTCTCGCGCATCCCGAGGATGAGGACATCGACTTTCTGAACCCCGAAATCGAAGACTGATTCGTTGGGGTATGATTACGTACGGTTCATTATTTGCGGCTCGTCCGCGATAAGTTAGGGGTTGTCATGGACAACATGGTTAATAATATGCCTCAGAATGATAAGACTGCTGACGCCACCTGCGTATTCCGCGTGCCTTCAAGCGATGTCACCGTTCCCGACCTCATGGCCAACGTGCGCATCACCGCCCCCGTTCTGTCCATCGTCAAGGGTCCGCAGACCGGTGCCGCCTTTGAGCTCGAGGACGACGTGACCACCATCGGCCGCGATCCTGCAAACGGCATCTTCCTCAATGACATGACCGTTTCGCGCAGCCACGCGCGCATTATCCGCGAGGGCCTCGGCGCTCGCATCGAGGACCTGGGCTCGCTCAATGGCACCTGGGTCGACGGTGCCATCGTCAATGCAGCCCCGCTGCACGACGGTTCTTCCGTCCAGATCGGTACGTTTACGCTCATCTACCACGAGAGCACGCCGGAGCGCATCGAAACCGGTGAGTAGGGCATGGCCGAACGCAACTATCTGAGTATCGGCCAAGTCGTCAACCTACTTCGAGGCGCATACCCCGATCTTTCGAACTCAAAAATTAGATTTCTAGAAGATGAGGGGCTCATTACCCCTCATCGTACGCCTAAGGGATACCGTCAGTACTCTAAGGAGGACGTTGACCGCCTGGAGGTCATCCTGCACCTGCAGAAGACCCGCTATATGCCGCTCAACGTGATTAAGCAGCGCTTGGAAAACGCCACGGACCTGTCAACGCTCGCCTACGAGGTGGGCTTGCTGTCCGATGTTCCGCTCAAGACGGAGCCCAAGGAGACTAAGCAAAAGCTGCATCCCATCGAGACCATTCCCGATATGCTGGGCGTCGAGATTTCGTTTATCCGGTCGCTCGCCGAGAACGACCTCATTCGCATCATCAAGAGTCCGCAGAATCGTGAGCTCGTCGATGGTCGCGATTTCCCGATCATCCGCTACTGCTCCGAGCTGTCACGCTTCCATATCGAGCCCCGCAACCTGCGTCAGTACGTGTCTTCCGCCAACCGCGAGTCCTCGATGTTTGAGCAGGTGCTCGTGAGCATGCTCGGCATGGATACCTCCGATGACGAGCGCGACGCCAAGCTCGAGCGTGCGTTTAAGAAGCTTCACGACCTGACCGAGGGTGTGCACACTGCGCTGCTCAAGAACCGCGTTTTTGAGTCGCTCAACGCCGTGGTCGAGGACGCCGACATTGATGCACTCGATGAGGAAATCGCTCGCTCCGAGTCCACCAAGGCCAAAAACGAAGAAACTGCCGCGCCGGCTTCGCACGAGGATTCTCTCGTAAAGCCGCTCAAGGTCGTCGCCCCTTCGCAATCCGGCACCGTCACCGCGGGCAAATAACCGCTGCTGATATTTCGGCAACCCATTGAAAGGTCATGCAATGTACGACTTCGAATCTCAAATCGTCGACATCCCCGACTATCCCGAGCCCGGAGTCATCTTTAAAGACATCACGCCGCTCTTTGGCAATCCCGAGGCGCTCAAAGCCATGACCGATACCCTCGCCGAGCACTTTGCCGGCATGGGAATCACCAAGGTCGTGGGTCCCGAGGCTCGCGGCTTTATGGTTGGCGTACCGGTGGCTGTAGCCCTTGGCGCCGGCTTTGTTCCCGCACGTAAACCGGGCAAGCTGCCGCGCGAGACCGTAAGCCAGAGCTACGAGCTCGAGTACGGCACCGATTCAATTGAGATCCATGCCGACGCTATCAGCTCTAAAGATACCGTGTTGATTCTGGACGACTTGGTCGCGACGGGCGGAACCGTCGAGGCAACAGGTAAACTGGTGCGAGATATGGGCGCAAAGCTTATCGGTTACGGTTGTATACTTGAGCTTGCGTTTCTCAACCCGCGCGAGAAGCTCACGCCGTCTGATGACGATGTGGAGCTCTTTAGCCTGGTGACGGTAGGCTAGCCGTTACCCTTAGTTACTGGAAAGGAAGCTACATGCGCACAGCAAACACGCACAAAAACATGGCACGCTGCGCTGCTACGGCAACCCTCGCTTGTGTTTTGGGCTTGGGCCTCGCGGCTCCTGCCTACGCCGATACCGCATCCGACCTTGCCGCTGCTCGTACGAAGCTCGAGCAGATCGGTACCCAAACCCAGCAGATTTACGATGAGCTCGCCACGCAGACGCAAGCGCTCGATCAGACTGCCGGCGAGATCACGCAAAAGCAGCAGGAGATCGCCGATGGTCAGGCCAAGCTCTCGACCTATGTCGCCGGCGAGTACAAAACCGGCGGTCTGAGCCTGCTTCAGGTTCTGACGGGTGTCGATGATCTGAGCGATATGCTCAACCGTCTGTTCTACTACGGCAAAGTTTCCGATAAGCAGGCTCAGACCATTCAAGAGGTCAAGGAGCTTAAGCAGCAGCTAACCGATAAACAGGCCGAGCAGGAGAAGAACGTCGCCGCCACGCAAAAGAAGGTCGACGAGCTTAACGCCCAGCAGGCTGAAGCCCAGAACGTCGTAAACTCCCTGGATTCGCAGCTGCAGGCCGAGCTTGCCGCCGAGGCCGAGGCCAATGCCGCGCTGCAGGCCGGCATCAACGCCAGTACCGCCGAGAAGGCCACGGTGAGCAACGAGACTGCCGGTACGACCGAAAACACCAACAACGGTGGCCAGACCAGCAATAACAACAACCAGGGCGGCAACACTCCGGCTCCTACGCCGGCACCTGCTCCGACGCCGCAGCCCCCCACGCCCGCTCCAGCTCCGACGCCTTCTGTTCCGAGCCAGTCCGTCGATGGCGGCTCTGTTGTCTCGCGTGCGTACAGTAAGCTTGGTTGCGCTTATTCCTGGGGCGGAATTGGCCCGAACAGCTTCGACTGCTCTGGTTTTGTTAGCTATTGCCTCACTGGTCGCTATTGCCGCCTGGGCACCACGGGTACCTTTATGGGCTGGACGCGTGTGTCCGATCCGCAGCCCGGTGACGTTGTGGTCAACTCGTACCACACCGGCATTTACATCGGTGGTGGTCAGATGATTCATGCTTCCGACTACAACACGGGTGTCATCATCAGCTCCGTTGCCGCCGGCATGAACAATAACTATATCTTTGTGCGTTACTAAGTATTCAGATAAAGCAAACGGATATGGACCTCGTGGCTTTGAGTCATGGGGTCCATTCTTTTGCCTTTAGTGCAGTCCGCTATCTAGTTTTGAATACTAGATAGCGGCCCAATCGGTCTGCAAGATGGCTATAATTGTATGGGAACAATTAGAAAGGACCCTCTATGAGCTGGGCACTTATCTCCGATTCAAGTTGCAACCTCCGCGATTGGCAACCGACCGCACCCCATACCACCTTTGCATTTGCGCCCCTCAAAATTCGAGTGGGGGAGCGTGAATTCGTCGATGACCTTTCGCTCGATGTGCATGAGCTCAACTGCGCTGTACAGACGGAGACGAACGCTTCTTCGAGCGCTTGTCCCAGCGTAGGGGAGTGGGCCGAGCTCTTCAAATTGGCAGACAAGACCATCTGCATGCCGATCTCTGAGGGCGTGTCGGGCAGCTACAATGCGGCAGCCACGGCTCGCGATATGGTTCTTGCCGAGGAGCCCGACCGACAGATTCATCTAGTCAATTCACGCGCAGCTGGCGGCAAAATGGATCTCATTTTCTTGCTGTTCGACCGCTATCTTGCAAGCAATCCGGATGTCTCATTCGAGGACGCTTGCGCATACTTCGATAGCCTTGAGCAGAACAGCAAAATCCTCTTCAGTTTGTGCAATTACGAAAACCTCGCCAAAGCCGGACGTATCCCTAAGGCAGCCGGCGTCATTGCCAACAAGCTCAATATCCGCATTTTGGGCACGGCGAGTGAGGCCGGTAAAATCGAACTCGTCGGGCACACGCGTGGCGAAAAGAAGATGCTCAACAAGATCATCGACACTATGGAAGCCGAGGGCTTTACGGGCGGTGAGGTCGTTATCGACCATGTCGAGAATGAGGCAGGCGCCCAAGCACTTGCCAGCCGAATTGTGGAGCGCTGGCCAGGCTCCAAGACTATCATCATGCCCTGTAACGGGCTAGATTCATACTATGCCGAAATGCATGGGCTCATTATCGGCTACGGCATGGGCGTGGCTTCGGGCCAATAACGTCCAACCAAGCAAAAATACGGGCGGGACAAAGTGGCAGATAGCCCTTTGTTCCGCCCGTTTTATACGTCGGCTAGTTATTAAACCCATTAAACTTTAGATAGCTCATCAGGTACGCTTTCGAAACGAAGGATGAAACCGCACTGCGCACAAGCAGCGACTCACGCGTTACCTGATGCGCCGTATCGGGAACCGGCGTCTGCTCGACGGAAAACGCCGAACGAATCGATGCCTCGAGCTGATCGACCACATAATCGAAGGCCGTCGGGGCATCGTAGCTCAAACGCTGAATGTTAAAGAGTGCCTGCACCGCAGCAATAGGTAAGACCTGCTTAAAGAGGCAGATAGCGATCAGGCGGGCAATCTGCTCGCGGCCATATTGCTTTTTGACCGGAGCAGGCACCAGGCCGACCTTCACGTAGTTATTGATCATCGATGGCGTAATGACAGGGTGCTCAACGCAAATGGACAGCGGCTCCATCCACAGCGCAACATACTCAATAACCTGGTCGCGGTAGAGCGTCACATTGGGCAACTGGTCATAGCGCGGCAGACTCAACGTATTGAGTTTGCGCACGATTTCGGACTGAATAAATGCATCGGGCAGCACCGTCGGCTGAATATCCTCAGGCTTAATGCTGACCGACGAATCGGACATCGGAATAACGTGTTTAACGTGGTTCATAAAGGTCCTCCGTTCATTTTCTATATTGTATTCTAGGTTATCTAGTTTTACATACCACATAGCCGGCAAGTAAAAGTGGTTGGACAACACATTGATGCATCGTCCAACCACTTTGTTTAAAGATAGCAACCTTACATAAGATATATTATCGTACTTATCCGCGAAGAAACGCGTATGCGCTGGTTGCTGCTATGGCTCCGTCCGAAACGGCGGTCACAACCTGACGTAAACGCTTGGAGCGGATATCGCCGGCTGCGAATAAGCCGGGCGTACGAGTGGCCATCGAATCGTCGGTGACAATGCCGCCGTCGGGAGCCAGGTCGACTAGATGCTCAACAAGCTCGGTATGTGGCTGCGTCCCCGTAAAAACAAAGATGCCAAACGATCCAGGTTCAAAGGACTCAGTGTGCATTTCGCCAGTCGCATTGTCCTTGAATGTGATTGTCGCGGGCATCGCTTCACCAGAAAGCTCAACAATACTAGTTTGGTACCTAACTGAAATATTGTCCTTAGCAAGAACCTTATTCACAACGCCCTCGGGTGCACGAAACTGGTCGCGGCGTAGCACGATGGTCACACTGCTGGCAATGTCTGACAGGAACAGCGCCTCCTCGCATGCCGAATTGCCGCCTCCGATAACAAAGACCTGCTTGCCACGGAAGAACATGCCGTCACACGTCGCGCAATACGAAACGCCACGACCGCGATACGTGTCCTCGCCAACAAAACCCGCAGGACGCGGCGTGGCGCCCATGCACGCAATGACGCTCTTGGCCGCTGTGTCGCCCATATCATGATGGATGGTAAATTGAGCCGCATCGGCATCGTAATCGACGCCCGTCACCATACTCCATTCAACCTGAGCCCCCAGGCCTTCAGCATGCTGTTGGAACCGCTCACCAAGTTCGACACCGCTCAGTAGCGGAATGCCAGGATAATTCTCAATCTCGTTGCTCGTGGCGATCTGTCCGCCCGACATGCCCTGCTCAAGGACAGTCGTCGTCAGGTTGGCGCGCGCCGCATAAATGGCGGCAGCATAGCCCGCGGGGCCTCCGCCGATAATCGCAACATCGATCGTCTGATCGGTAGTCATGAAGAGTCCTCTCGCCAAAACGTTGTCGTTCTTTGCGCTCATACCCAAATTTACGTGAACGTGACACTCATGCACTACAATAATAAATTCGTGTTACAACGTCGAAGGGGAGTTATCGATGGATCAGACGCAGACAAGCGACGACGCTCCCCTGCTTACGCTCAGCACTCCCCAATCGAAGAAAACCACGCTCTTGGCCCAGCAAAAACCTCTCGTGACCATCGTGCACGCCTCGGTCGGCTCGGGCCACAAGGCCGCCGCAAATGCGATTGCGCAGGCATTCGACCTCATCCGCGGCACCAATGGCATCCCCGAGGACGTTGAGATTGAAGTACTCGATATCCTTGATTTTGGACGTATTAAATTCGACGGCAATAAGACCGCGGCTTCTTTTACGGGAGCCACGCGCCCCATTTACGACCTGACCTGGCGATATACGCTTACGGGGCATCTGCTCTGGGGTGGCGGCACGGCATGGTCGCGAATTATGTTCCCCGCCTTCAACGAATATATACGCAGTCGCAGGCCCATAGCCGTGGTCGCAACGCACATCACAGCAGCCAATGTCGCCGTGGGCGCCCGCGTAATTACGGGTATCGATTATCCGGTCATCTGCGTGCCGACCGACTACGAAGTCGAGGGCTGGTGGCCCCACAAGGACACCGACCTGTTCTGCGTAGCCAACGAATTTATGGCCGAGACACTTCGCCCCCGTAAGGTTCCCGAGACCAAAATCCGCATTACAGGCATCCCCATTCGCGCCGGGTTTGATACGGACTACAATCGCGAGGAAGAACTCGAGAAGTTCAATCTCCCCGTTGACAAGACCGTTGTTTTGGTGATGGCCGGCGCCAGTTTGCCTCAACCGTACGTTCGCTTTCGCGCGGAGATGGACCGCACACTCCCCTTCCTGCGCAGCTTCGAGGACATGCACTTTGTCTTTTTGCCGGGCAAGGATAAGGAATACGCCACCCGCCTCAAGACGCTCTTCGACGCCATGAAGCTCGACAACGTCACGGTTCTGGACTACGTGGACGACATGGCGGCCCTCATGCACGGATGCGACCTGGCAATCCTCAAATCGGGCGGACTCACGGTCACCGAGTGCCTATGCGCACATCTGCCGATGATTCTGCTGGGCAAGTCCTATGGCCAGGAAAAGGCCAACACCACCATGCTCACCGGCATGGGCGCCAGCATGCACGTCACCACGGCACGAGAGCTCATCGTAACCCTGCGCCATCTCCATAATCATCCCGAGTCGCTCAAGGCATTGCTCATCAATGGCGAAGTACTGCGCCGTCCCCGCGCAGCCGAAGACATCGCCATCGCCACCATGGAACTCGTAGGTAAACCCCAAAAGCGCAAAAGAGCCTTCTGCCGCTTCTACTGGGGCGAAAAACCCGCGCATATCCGCTAGGCGTAAGTCCGCTGCTCGGCGGGAGCCGCCCATATATCATTCCATGCTCAAACATTCTCGCTTCGCTGCGAAACTGCGCGTGGAACGATATATGGACGGCTCCCGCCGAGCAGCTACGTTTACGTACTAGCAGGTACACCAGATTCCCTACCATTAGAACCTGCTAAGGCGAAACCGAAAATCTAAATACAGTAAGCCAGTGCGACAAAGGGATTGTTCCTTTGTCGCACTGGCTTACTAGAATGTAATTATTTTTTTCAAGCGAGTAGCCGCCCGCCTGCCTCTCACACATATCGTTCCACGCGCAGTTTCGCAGCGAGCGAAGCGACGCGAGAATGATTGAGCATGGAATGATATAGGTAAGCCCCGGGCGGGAGGGATACGAGCGCCCTAGGCGATGCCGCTGGAGCCGAAGCCTCCTTTGCCTCGGTCGGTTTCGTCTAGTTCGTCTACCTCTATGAGGTTGACCGTGGGGACTTCTTGGATGACGAGTTGGGCTATGCGGTCGCCTTTGTTGATTTGGATGTTGCTCGTGGGGTCTAGGTTAATGAGGATGACTTTGAGCTCACCTCGGTAGTGGGCGTCGATGAGGCCCGGCGTGTTGACTATAGACAGGCCTTGCTTGATGGCCAGGCCGCTGCGGGGCTGGACGAAGCCGGCGTAGCCGTCGGGCAGAGCGATGGTCAGGCCCGTGGAGACCAGACGGCGCTCAAAGGGCTTCAGAACGCAGTCCTCGTTAGAACGTAGGTCCAGACCGGCATCTGTGGGGTGAGCGTATTTGGGAAGCTCAACCGAGGGGTCGAGACGTTTAATGTTGACGGTAATGTTGGACATGAAATCACCTTAGTTTATCGAGCTCTTGCAGAAACTCATCGACGTCTTTGAAATCGCGGTAGACCGAGGCAAAGCGAATATAGGCCACCTTATCGATCTTGGCCAAGCGCTTGAGCACCATGTCGCCCAGCTCATGGGACGTAACGGCTGTAAGCGTACGGGAACGAAGCTCAACCTCGATATCGTCGATAATCTCATTGAGCTTCTTGGTGTCGATATCGCGCTTGATCGTGGCGCGCATCAAACCAACGAGCAGCTTGTTGCGGTCGAATCGCTGTTTTGTTCCATCCGACTTGATGACCTCGATGGGGTCCTCGCAACGCTCAAATGTCGTAAAGCGATAATTGCACGAGCAGCATTCACGACGGCGCTTAATGGTGTTATTCGATTCCTGCATACGGGAATCTACGACGCGGGTATGAGCCTTGCCGCATTTAGGACAGCGCATGGTACCTCCTCCAAATCGTTAACAAGGGTACCATGCACCGGGCAAAATCTTACGAACGGGCAGGAACTTTAAGATCAACACCGGCATCGAGCGAACCATGATCAAGGTGATTGACGCTACGGATCACATCGGAAGTCTCCTGCGTAGAAAGACCGTCAATCGGATGCTCCTCGGCAAGAGACCACAGGGAATCGCCAGACTGAACACGAATCGTCTCGTAGGTGACATTGGCGACGGAATCGGCATACGCCGTATGGCGGGCACTAAAAACTGTCATTGAGATTACAAAGAACAGCGTAAGCGCAACGGCAACGGCAACGATCGTCGAAGGCTTCAGGGCAACAGGAGTCGTAACCACAGATGAACGCTGGGAACGAACGGGCTTGACAGCCACAGACTGAATGGCGGAACGACCGCCCTTGACGACGGTAAAAGCGGGCGCAGCGGGCGTCTCGAGTTTAAGGGCGAGGTTGCCCTGGACCATATTCGTTGCGTTCATCATGTTCTCCTCTCGCGTGTTTTGCTGAGAACAGTTTTATCAAGCCGCGCGGACAAAATTGTCTAGCGCGAGAACGAATGTTCGGTTATTATTATCTTCGAACAGTTGTTCCTGTCAAGCAAAAATAGAACATTTGTTTGGCATTGGCAGAGAGGATCCCCTGATGGCTCGCAAAATTACCAAGCGTCAGCAGCAAATTTACGACTTCATCAAGGAATATCAACAGGAGAAGGGCTATCCGCCCAGCGTGCGTGAGATGGCCTCGGCCGTGGGTCTTTCCTCCCCTAGCACCGTTCACGCGCATCTCTCTGCCTTGGAGGCTCGCGGCTTGCTTAAGCGCGACGCTACCAAGCCTCGCGCCCTAGAGCTCTTTGATGAGGATGGATCCTCCGTCTCGATCTCCAAGTCTGACGAACCCACCGCGCCCCGCGGCACCGTATCGCTACCGCTCGTTGGTCGCGTGGCCGCCGGGATCCCCATCCTGGCCGAACAGAACATCGAGGACACTTTTACCATCCCGACCGAAATCGCCACAGATCAGGGTTCTTTCATCCTTGAGGTGCATGGGAACTCGATGATCAACGTAGGAATCTATAACGGCGACTACATTATCGTTCGAGAGCAAAAGAGCGCCATGAACGGCGAGATCGTCGTGGCCATGATCGATGGGTCCGCGACCGTCAAGACGTTCTACAAGGAGCAGGGCCGCGTGCGCTTACAGCCCGAAAACGACACCATGGAGCCTATCTATGCGACAAATCCTGTCATCCTGGGTAAGGTCGTCGGTTTAATGCGCCGGTTCTCGTAATGCAAAAACGCATCACCATCTTTGATACCATCCGAGGGTTTACGATGCTATCGATGGCAGGCTTTCACGCCTGCTACGATCTCGCATACCTGTACAGCTGGGACATGCCCTGGTTTACCCAGACCATCTTTCAAGATATCTGGCGCGCCAGCATCAGCTGGGTGTTCTTGTTTATCGCGGGTTGGATGTGCACGCTCTCACGCAATAATGCCAAACGAGCCGCCAAATACGCTGTCGCAGCATTGGTCGTCTGGATCGCGACAACACTCGTATCGGTCGACGATTCGGTGAACTTTGGCATCATATATTGCATGGCAGCGTGCACCGCGGTGGTGGCCATCGCACGGCCGACGCTTCAGAACGTATCCAGCACATGGGGCATTGCGATATGCCTCGTTCTCTTTGCAGCGACATGGGTCATCCCAAAATCGACCTATTCATTCCCCTATCTGGCGTGGTTGGGATTTCCAGGGCCCTGGTTTGTTTCGGGGGACTACTATCCGATCATTCCGTTTATATTCATGTACCTAGCAGGATATTTCGCAGCGCGTACGGCTCAAAGATGTGAAAAACCAGTCCCAAACTGGGCTTATGCCAACCCCCTGCCGGCACTAGCCCAGCTCGGACGTCACGCACTCCCCTTTTATTTATTACACCAACCCATAATACTTGGTGTATTGGAACTCATTTACTCGGTGCGATAGCGCTCAAGGCGCGGAGCGATTCGGGCCGGCAACTTAGCAACGATGCGAACGCCGTCCTCAAGGTATTCCTCATGCAGAAGCGTTCCCTGTTCGTGCACGAGCGTGATCAAGGCGCCCTCTCGATACGGAATATCGGCAGACAGCAATACATCCGTTGCCGCCGCCTCGCGAGCGATGCGCTCGACCAAGTCATCAAGCCCCTCGCCTGTCTCCGCCGAGAACAGCACCGCCTCGGGGTAGCGACGATGAAAGCTTAAGCGATCAACGCTATCGAGCAGGTCGATTTTATTGAACACGGTAAGCGTCAGGCGCTCACCGGCACCGATCTCATCGAGCACGCGATCGACAGCCTCGAGCTGACGCTCATAGTCCTCATCAGAAGCATCCACGACCTTAAGGATCAAATCGGCGCCGAGCACCTCGGATAATGTGGACTTAAAGGCGTCGACAAGACCGTGCGGCAGCTTTTGGATAAAGCCGACCGTATCGGTAATGGTCATGCCACGACCACCAGGTAAGCGATACGAGCGCGTCGTTGGATCGAGCGTGGCAAACAGCTTGTCCTGCGAAAGCACCGTAGAGCCCGTCAGCCGATTGAGTAACGTCGACTTACCGGCATTGGTATAGCCAGCCAACGCAACGCGAAACGCCGGCGACTCGATACGACTCTTTGATTGGACATCGCGACGTTGTTCTACCTGTTTAAGCTCGCGACGAAGCGCGGCGATCTTGTTGCGAATCAAGCGACGATCGACCTCGAGCTGGCTTTCGCCTTGGCCAAAGCGTGAACCGATACCGCCGCGCGTCTGTTCCTTGGCAAGATGACTCCACATGCCACGCAGGCGTGGCAGAAGATACTGCAGTTGCGCCAACTGCACTTGCAGACGACCCTCACGTGTCTGTGCATGAAGGCCAAAGATATCAAGAATCAACGCGGTGCGATCGATAATCTTAACCGGTTCGCCCACGGCTTTCTCAAGATAAGACTGCTGCGAGGGCGTTAAATCGTCGTCGAAGATAACGACATCGGCATCCATACGGTGCACAAGCCCGCAAAGCTCCTCAACCTTACCGGAGCCAATAAACGATTTTGGATACGGCTTTACCAGACGTTGCGACAAACGCGCCACGCACTGGGCGCCAGCCGTATGAGCCAGGCGCTCAAGCTCGTCAAGCGAACGATCGAGTGGCCAGGCGTTATCGCGCCACTCAACGCCGACAAGAATGGCACGCTCGGGCTCTGGCGCCGTGGGAACAAGGGGAAACCGAGCCATTAGGCCGCCTCGATACGGTGAAGGATATCCTCAACGACCTCATCGATCGTAAACTCGTCCATATCGAACCACACGATACGATCGTCACGCTTAAACCACGAAAGCTGTCGCTTGGCATAGCGACGCGAGCGCATCTTGATGAGTTCGCGAGCCTCATCCATGGAAATCACGCCGTTAAAGGCATCGATAATCTCTTTGTAGCCAATCGCCTGCATCGACGTCAGGGCATCTCCCAGCCCCTGATTCATAAGAACACGGACCTCATCAACAAGACCCTGCTCAAACATCAGATCAACGCGTCGGTTAATGCGCTCGTAGAGAACCTCACGATTACGCGTAAGGCCAAACCACAGAGCATGATAATGTTCGCGCGGAACACTGAACTGTGACTTCTGTTGGGCATACGAAACACCATCATCGTGCATCTCGAGTGCACGAATCACACGGCGCACGTTATGGGGATGAATGACCGCAGCAGAC
This sequence comes from Collinsella sp., assembly GCA_022739635.1. Classification (GTDB taxonomy): domain Bacteria; phylum Actinomycetota; class Coriobacteriia; order Coriobacteriales; family Coriobacteriaceae; genus Collinsella. The sequence goes on from JAIIUG010000041.1 coordinate 15,337, forward strand.
TCAGGGTCGCGTTCGGCAAGCAGCGCGTGCAGCGCCTCCTCACCAATACGCTCGGCAAGCTCTTGATAACCTGCACGGCGATCATCCTCAAGCTCTCCCGAGGGAAAGTCCATCTCGTCGAGAGCAGCCTTAAGATACAGACCCGTACCGCCACAAAACACCGGCAGACGTCCCAGCCCAAGCAAGCGCTCAACATGAGCTCGAGCATCGACCTGATACAGCGCTGCAGAATACGCCACACCGGGCTCTACGATGTTAACGAGACGCAGCGGCGCCGTGCACTCATCGGGTGCCATCTTTGCGGTACCGATGTCCATGCCGCGATAGATTTGCATCGCATCGCACGACAGCACTTCGGACGAAAGACGAGCTGCCAAACGGTCGGCAACATCACTCTTACCAACCGCCGTCGGACCGACGATCGCAACGGCGGAAAGACCTGCCCCGGGAGAAACCATTAGCGCGGCTCGCCCACAACGGAGCCGGACAAATACCAGGTCTTGGCAACGTCAACGTCAACATCAACGATCTTGCCAACAAGCTGATCGATGCTGTAACCCTCGGGGATAGGCGCATGCACGGTCTGATTCTTGGGACTCTTGCCCAGCAGGACCGCGTCGTTCTTTTTACTCGTTCCCTCAATGAGCGCCGGAACCACAGTATGAAGCTCACCCTGGTTATACTCGTGTGCCGTGGTCTCGATAACCTTAACCAGGCGATTGAAACGCTCGAGAATAACCTCATGCGGCGTAGGATCGTCAATCTCGGCGGCCGGGGTACCGGCACGCTTGGAATAGATGAAGGTATAGGCCTGAGCATAGCGGACCGTCTCGGCAAGCGAGAGCGTCTGCTCAAAGTCTTCTTCAGTCTCGCCCGGGAAGCCAACGATAATGTCGGTCGAGAGCGCGATATCGGGCATGCGGTTGCGAATGCGATCGACAAGGCCCAGATAGTCCTCGCGTGTATAACGGCGATTCATCTCTTTGAGGATCCGCGTCGAACCGGACTGGACGGCCAAGTGCAGCTGCGGCATAACGGCAGGCGTCTCGGCCATGGCGTCGATGGTCTCGGGCAACAGGTCCTTGGGATGCGAAGACGTAAAAAAGATGCGCTCCACGCCCGTATCGCCCACGGCACGCAGCAGATCGGCAAAACGCGGCTTGCCAAACAGATCGCGACCATATGAGTTAACGTTTTGGCCCAGCAGCGTAATCTCACGCACGCCCTGGCGCACCAAACCGGTCACTTCGTCGACAATCTCCTCGAAGGGGCGGCTCTTTTCGCGACCGCGCACGTACGGCACGATACAATAGGTGCAGAAATTATTGCAGCCCGTCATGATGGGCACCCAGGCGTGATACTGGGTCTCGCGATGCCACGGCATGCTCATGGCGTCCGTATCCTCATGCTCATTGGTGCGGATATGACGCTTACCATCAAGGAACGCCTCGGCAATGAGCTCGGCCACATGCGCGATGGAATGCGTGCCAAAAATGACATTGACGTTATCGACGTTGGTGAGCAGGCCCTCGCCATCGCGCTGCGCGATGCAACCGCCAACAGCAACCACGCGCTTGCCCGAAGGCGAAGGCGGCAGGCTTTTGCAGGAATTGCACTGACCGTACAGGCGAGTATCGGCGGCCTCGCGCACGCAGCACGTCATGAAGACAACGATATCGGCATGCGCGGGATCGAGCGCCATGAGGCAGCCATACGAATCAAGCAGACCGCTCACACGCTCGGAGTCGTGCTGATTCATCTGGCAGCCAAAGGTGCGGATAAAGTAGGTTTTACCGGCAAGAATATCGCGTACGGAACGCTGGTCCATGTGCATAAGTCCTAACGATGGGGAGCGAAACAAGGCAAGCAGAAGCTATGCCACAGGCTTAACATCATCCATGACGACGTTATCCATAGCAGCTCGATTGATCTGGTGAACGTAGATAGAAAGGCGGATGGCCGTGCGCGACTCCCCGTTAATGAGGATGTCGGAGAACACGGGCGCGCAGGAAATATCAAAACCGGTTGGAATCAAAAAACCGCGCGCGATAGCAACGGCCTTAATGGCCTGGTTGACGGCACCGGCGCCGACACACTGGATGTTGACGGGCACACCATCCTTGACCATGCCGGCGATGGCGCCGGCAACGGACGCGGGCGATGATTTGCTTGATACCTTCAGGCAATCCATGAAGAAACTCCTGCATTTAAAAGTACGTTTTAACTGCAATAACTGTATCGTACCGAGTGGACTCGGTAAAGGCACTATTCCTCTTTGGCAAGATCAAAGGTCACGGTGATTCGATCACGCGAAACACGGATCTTTGGGTCGCCGCAAAGGTTGAGATAGTACCGGGCGGCAAGGTCATTAAAGTCGCGTTCCACAGCGCGCGAAAACTGTGCCATGTCATCCTTGGCAATACGTAGCCCGCGACGATCCTTCGCGAGATCGACAGGAGCCGGCGCATGCGAGGACGAATCACGCTCGCGCAGCAGACGCGCGGTCACACCGCGAACGGGCTTAATCTGCCCTGCCAAAATGCGATGGGCCGTGCGCTCGGACATCTCAAGACCCAAACCCGAACAAATACGGATAAAGTCCTCGGCATCAGAAGCAAGGCCTAAACGATCGACAACCGGAAGCTCACTCTCGTCATCAATGAACAGGAGACGAGACGTATCGAGCCGACTTGACGCTTGAGCATAAAGGGTCGCGGCAATCTCAGACGGAGAACCAAGATAGACATCGCAACCACGCAACTCCTCGAGCGCAAACTCACAAGCAGCGCGAATAATATTATGTGGGCCGCGAGCGCAGACATAACGTCCGTCCTCATCCTTGACGGCCTGGGGCCAGCTGGACTGATCGGCACGCTCACTGAGGCGGTCGGCCGCAACGCTCACCTTGAAGGCTGAACCAAGATCGACGCCGGACGTGACCACACGGGCCTCGTCGGTGTTCTGCTTGATCGAAAACAATGCCATGCCACGACCGTGAACGCCCCAACGGTCCATCTTCATGCTCTCGAGCTTGGAGGTAACGCGGGCGTCAAAGATTCGCTCTTGCATATCCTGCGGAACGCCAGAACCGTTATCCAGAAAGACAAGCGTGCGGACGCCATCTTCCTTGGTCGTGGCGAGATAGACCTTGTCGGCGCCGGCATCGCGAGCATTACGGAGCATTTCGATGACGATGTCCTCGACATGCTGAATGTCGTGCTTAGCCTGGCGCCGCTCGGCCTCCGAAACGCGGAGGCGGACATACCCCTCGCCAAGGTTCTCCTCGACGCGAAGGTTGCCCTCCCCCGACATCGACGCGATAAATGAGATGAGCTCGTTCGCGTCGCTCATGTTATTTAGCGATATCGACAGCGCGGCTCTCGCGAATCACGACGACGCGCACCTGACCGGGATACTCCATCTCTTCCTCGATCTGATGGGCGATATCGTGAGCCAG
>JAIIUG010000168.1:0-1930 GCA_022739635.1 Collinsella sp.
AGGAAGCCCAGGAAGTAGAAGGGCACGAGCTGCTTGGTGAGCACCAGGCGGCCGAGCATGGCGAAGCCCATGGCCGGCAGGATGTTGGCGGCAACGCCGCAACCGTCGATCACAAAGGACGGGATGAAGTCGAGCAGGCCCTGGATGGCGTCAGACCCCAAGTAGAATGCGCCGCCGCACAGCAAGAAGTACTCGACGCAGCCCCAGATTCCAAGTCCCCAATGGACGGCGTAAATGCCTTTGAGATTTCCCTTGAGGGCGAACTTGTCTGCCATATCGACAAACACAGGGAACAAGGCACTGGTAATGTTGTCGAACGTCAGCGAAAGGACGGCGATGGGCATGGCAAGCGCGATGGCTGTCTCGGTACCCTGACCGAGCTGTATGGCAAACGCGCAGGCGAGTACGCCGCCGATGGTTTCGTTAGGCGGCACGTAAGCGCCGATAGAGATCGAGCCCATGAACAGCAGCTCCAGGCTGGCGCCAACGGCAAGGCCAGTCTGCAGGTCCCCCAGCACCAGGCCCACGAGCGGGCACAGGACGATGGGGCGGAACGCGTAGAGGGTGCCGAGCTGGTAGTCGAGGCATCCAAACGCTCCGACTAAGCCGACGAGGATTGCTTGGACAAGCATAATTCCTCCCAATAAGTAAGGAATCTCGAACCGTCGCCACTCCCGTCGCGCGCGTTGTTGATATCAATTCCGGGAGTTCGATTACACGGCTCGAAGCGTACCTGGTGTGCTGCTAACACCCATGCCAGGTACAAATGATTTGATACCAATTATAGGTATGCAGGTTCTTACTATTTAATACCACTCGCTCAACGGGGTGTTTTTTACCGTAAACGGCAGACGTATCCCATCAGGCGCGCTCTTTGTTTCGATGGCGGACAAGCGCCACCAGAAAGCCATCGCCAAAGGCATCGGATGCCAAGTTGGCAACAATCACCAAAACGATAATCGCCGCGCCCAAAAACTCGTTCCAGTGAAATACCTCCCCAAAGAGGAGCGCCGACCAGCAGGGAGCGAGCACGACCTCACTCATGCAGACCAAGTTGGCCGCAAACGCGTTGGTGCGCGCAATCCCCTTGGCATACAGCACGCTCGCAAGACCGCTGCAAAGGAGGCCATGCACCAGCATGAGCCCCCACTCAAAGGGTTTCACGGAGTCTAGGATGCCGGCAAAATAGACAATCGGCAGCATCGAGATACCGCAGGAGATGAGCGAGGACACCATGGGCGACGCATCGGGGCGAGAGTTCAAAAAGAAACACAGCCCAAAGGTGGCGCCCGAAATGACGGCAAGCAGGTTGCCGAGCATGCCCTCGGCACTCAAATCACCCAAAAAGAAAAGACCCATACCCGTAAAAGCAACCACCACGGAGGCAATCTTCGCAGGCGAGGGCAACGTGTGAGTTGCGAGCGATTGATACACGATAACGAAAATCATCGAGGTGTACTGCAAAACGATTGCGTTGCCAACCGTCGTGAGCTGGTTGGCAAAGTTAAACGTGGTGCCCGTCACGAAGTTGCAGACGGCCACAAGGACAATAAGACGGCTGACGCGGAGGACAGGCCTGCCGACGAGCAGGATAAAGAGCGCCATAAATATTGCCGTAACGGCACCGATTAAAAGAGCTGACTGCGAATTGGCGTGAACGAGGATGCCGATAAAGCTCCACAAGAGCGCCGTGCCAAATAGATACATCGCCCCGCTCACGCCATTATCGGGTGGATTGTCAGATCGAATCACGAAGCACCTCCAGCTAGCTTTCGGTAATAAAAAACGGCGACCGCAATGGGTCGCCGTTTCCCTTGGGGGCAGATAATAGGCCGGGCCCTTACGCCAGCACGCCGAAGAACGCGCCGACGATGCCCACGACCATGGTGGCCACGATCAGCACCATGGGGTTGATCTTCTTGGACAGCAG
>JAIIUG010000042.1:0-18479 GCA_022739635.1 Collinsella sp.
CGGCATCCGCGCTCGCGGGCGTTTCGGTATCGATGTCCACACCGTCACCAAACAGGCTCGATTGCTCCATAGCGGCACTCCTTCGCTCGATTTCAAACGGATACTAGAGTACCACCGGTCACCATGGCGCCGAATAACCCTTTCGAACCGCACCGAATCGGCAGCCGACAGACCGTGGTGGACAGTTAGTTCAGACCATTACGAGCCAGGCCTCTTGTCAGCCCCAAGCAATCCGTTTTCCTCCGTCCCCAACGGATCAATAGGAAAAGAGGGGGCTGTCCCGCGTTGGCGGGACAGCCCCCTCTGGCATCGGTATGTGTGATACGACTCGTTAGTAACCCTGGCCGTAGCCCTGGCCCTGGCCCTGCTGGCCCAGTAGCTCCTCAAGATACTGGCGCAGCTGCTCGTCGGTAATACCGCCGTTGCCGGTGTCGGTCGCGCTGTCGTCCTGTTGCTGGTTCTGCAGCTCCTCGTCGGAGCCCAGCTCGACGGTGACCTTCTTCTCTTCCTTGCCGCGCATGAGCGTAATCTCGACCTTCTCGCCCACCTCGTGGCTGCGCAGTGCGATGATCAGGCCATCGGCACTCGTAATCTCGTCGTCGCCCAGCTTGGTAATGACATCGCCCTCTTGGATGCCAGCCTTGGCGGCGGGACCGTCCTCGACGACGCTCGCCACGTACGCGCCGCTATCGGTGCTCAGCTTGTTGGTGCGGGCGTTGAGCGCGTTGACGCTCGAAAGCGTGGCGCCCAGGTACGGATGAACCGGCGTCTTGCCGTCGATGATCTGGTCGGCAATGTTCTTGGCGTAGTTAACGGGAATAGCAAAGCCAACACCCGAGCTGGAGCCCGAGTAGCTCTCGATGAGCGAGTTGATACCCACCAGCTCGCCGTTGTCGTTAACGAGCGCGCCGCCGGAGTTGCCCGGGTTGATGGCGGCGTCGGTCTGGATCATGTTGGCGTAGATGGTGTTACCGTTGGTAGAGCTCATGGCCGTGGAACGATACAGCGCCGACACAATGCCCGTGGAGACAGACTGCTCGTTGCCGAACGGCGAGCCGATCGCCATGACCCACTCGCCCACGTTGAGCTTGGAGGAGTCACCAATCTCAATCGGCGTGAGCTTGGAGGCGTCTGCATCCTTGAGCTTGATGACGGCCAGGTCGCTCGAAGCATCGTTGCCCACGAACTCGGCCTCGTAGGTGGTGCCGTCGTCCATGGTAACCACGTACTGGTCATAGCCATCGACCACATGGTTGTTGGTGAGGATGTGACCCTCGGTATCGAGCACAACGCCCGAACCGACGCTGCCCGAGCTATCCGACTCGTCAGCAGACTGCGAAAGTGAGCCATTCTGGCTACCGCTCGAAGTCGCAGTGATGGAAACGACAGAGGGCAGTGCCTTGGCAGAGACCGCCTCGGCCAGCGTTGTGTCCTCAGAGTCGATGGTGATCTTTTGCGTCGACGAACCCGAAGCACCCGCCGTCACGGCATTCTTGCCACCGCCAATATTGAGCGTGCCACTCATAATGAGCGCGATGACCAGCAGGGCGCCGCAGGCGCAGCCGGCAAGCGCCGTAATAAAGATCGGCAGCTTTTTGGTCTTGGTCTTGACCACTGTGTGCTTGTTTACAACCTGCTGGCCGCTCAGCGGCTTGCCGGTCTGCGTGTCATAGGCCTGCACGTAGGGAATGTTGCCGTCGGCAGGCGTCGACTCCACCTGCACACGCGGCTGCTGCTGGGTCTCGCCGGCGTTGCCCGCATCCTGGGGACGCTGGGAATCGTTCTCGCTCATGGCTGCGATCCTTTCGTCAAATAACCAAAGGCCCGCCAAACACGTGGCGGGCCATCGTTGTTCACGTTGAGTTGTACCCCAATATGCGGGCGTACGTGTACGAGAACGCAATCTTTTAGAAAGGCTTAAGTTCTGCTGCAAACTCGAAAGAAACCTGCACCTGCGTCAAAACCACCACAAAGGTGCCTGTCCCCTTTGTGGTGGAAATCTAGTCCTTAAACAGATAGCCCACGCCGCGGACGGTGGTGATGTGCGCCGCGATCTGCGGGCCCACCTTGGAGCGGATGCGTCGGATGTGCACGTCGACGGTGCGCGTGCCGCCGCAGTACTCAAAGCCCCACACGCGGTGCAGCAGCACCTCGCGGCTGTAGGCACGGTTGGGATGCGTGGCCAAAAAGCTCAGCAGCGAGTACTCCATCAGCGTCAGGTCGACGGGCTCGTTATCGAGTGTCACCTGGTAGGTGGCCAGGTTGATCTCGAGGTTATCGATGTTGAGCACATCGTCGGCGGTGACGGTCTCCTCCTCGCCCATCAGGCGCTGCGCGCGAGCCTTGAGCTCGTTGGGCGTCGCCGTGGGGCACACAAAGTCGGCATGCGAATGATTCGGCAGGCGCAGGGTGCCGAGCGCCTCGTCGTCGACGATCACCAGCATGGGAACGCCACCGCGATCGTCAAGCCACTTGGCAATCTGATCGATGCGGTCGCTGCGGATGCCATCGGAATCGAGGATCAGCAGGTCAAAGTCGTGCGCCGCAGTCGGCGAATCGGGTGTGGCAAGGCTCACCTCGACACCCAGGGTGGTCGTCAGGCTGCGGGCAAACTCGTGGAAGCGCGTCGTGCGCGCCATGAACAGGGCACTCTTTTCGGACATATCGGCCTCCAAAGAAATGAGCTCAATCGTACTGGAACAAGCCAGCGCGATTAGGAGTTCGCCAGGTAGTGCTTGATCTCCCACTCGGTGATCGTGGACTCAAACTTATGCCACTCGTCGCGCTTCTTTTTAAGGAAGAAGCTGTGGATGTGCTCGCCGAGGGCATCCTTCATAAACTGCGAGTCCTCAAAGACGTCGAGCGCCTCTTTGAGCGAGCGCGGCAGCGGCGTGTAGCCGGCCTCGACCATCTGACGGTCGGTAAGCTTGAGCGTCTCGGCCGTGGCCTCGGGCGGGAGCTCCAGCTTGCGCTCGATGCCGTCCAGACCAGCCGCCAGCGTGACGGCGTTGACCAGGTACGGATTGGCCATGGGATCGGGGCTGCGCAGCTCGATGCGCGTGGACAGCTGCTTGCCGGGCTTGTAGACCGGGATGCGGACCATACTCGCGCGGTTGCGCAGGCCCCACGTGGCGTACTGCGGCACGGAGTCGCCACCCGTGGTGATGCGCTTGTACGAGTTGACCGTGGGGTTGGTGATGGCGCTGATTTCGCGCGCGTGCGCCAGAATACCTGCCATGTAGTGCTTGGCGACGTCGGAGAGATGGTACTTCTCGTCGTCCTCGCCCCAAAAGACGTTGTTGCCGTCATGGTCGAACAGCGACTGGCACAGGAACATAGCACTGCCATCCTCACCCGCCAACGGCTTGGGCATAAAGGAGGCGTGGCAACCGCTCTCGTAGGCCTGCTGCTTAATGATGAGTTTGGCCGTAGTGATGGCGTCGGACATACTCAGGGCCTCGGCGTGGCGCAGGCTCATGCCGTGTTGCGAGCGGCCGGCGGCGTGGAAGGTGTACTCCACGGGCACGGACATCTTCTCGAGCGTGAGGACCGTGTTGCGACGCAGGTCGCGGGCGGCATCGCTCACCGAAAGATCGAAGTAGCCCACGTTGTCAAGCGGCTCGGGGGTATGCTCGTCGGGGAAGTAGTAATACTCCAGCTCGGCGCCCACGTTGAGCAGATAGCCAGCCTTCTCGGCCTTGCGGAACATGCGACGCAGGGCATCGCGCGGGTCGCCGGCAAACGGCTTGCGATCGGGAGTGCACACGTCGCAGAACACGCGGGCGACGCCATTGTGGCTCGGGCGCCACGGCAAAATCTGGAAGGTCGAAGCATCGGGAAACGCCAGCATGTCGGCTTCCTCGGGCGTGGCAAAACCCTCGATGGCGGAGCCGTCAAAGCCAATACCCTCCTCAAAAGCGACTTCGAGGTCCTCGGGGCTAATGGCAAAGTTCTTGAGGCGGCCGAGAATGTCGACAAACCACAGACGCACAAAGCGGATGTCACGCTGCTCTACGGAGCGGAGTACGTAATCGATGTTCTGCTGGTTCATGTCGCTCCCCTTTCTTTCGGGCGGGTTTCGACTGGTCTATATCGCAGATACTATCGCAGAAAAATGTTTCCGCAGGGTTAAAGCGTATCAAGCGCTCAAAAAACGTGCTTGAGCAGGCGGGTATGACAAGTAACTATCGCTCGGATTCGGAGACAATTTGCCTACAGGCTCGTTCCAGCGCAGGGAACTCCATCGTCACTGCATCCCAAACAACCGAGCGGTCGACATTGCCGTAATCATGCGCAAGATAATTTCTCATGCCGATAATTCCACGCCATTCGATTTCGGGATGAAGCCGCTGCGAGCGTTCCGACAATTTGCCCGCTTCTTCCGTCACCCTAAGCGCACACATCAAAAGGGAGTCCGCCAACGTCCTCGTCCGCACGTCATTCGCATGCAGAAACTGGTTCTCGGTGATATCAAAGGCCTTGATGCGCTCGTTCGTTTCGGAGATGGCGTCCAAGACCTCTTGGGCGCGGAGGCCGTCTGACTTACGCGCGATCATAAATGATCACTCCTTCGCGCTTGATTACCGCGGCAAGATCTTCATCAAGATCATCACTCGAGACGAGGTCAACCTGCCTGCCGGTTTCTTTGCGCACCGCCTCACCAAACGCCGACAACGCGAATAGACCAAAGCCCTGCTCGCGATCGACTTCGAGACGCAAGTCGATATCACTATCGACACGCGCCTCGCCACGGGCATACGAACCAAAAAGAATCACGGTTTTGATGGCGGGAATCGGGCTGGCCGCCTCGCGGACGGCGGACTCAATCTGAGCAATATCCAAAATGTCTGCGGCGACGTTTTCGCTCGCAGAGTTTTTACCAAGTGAAGGAACAAACGGCAGCGAGCGCTCGCGCAGCATCTGCCTCATAAACATATTGACCGCTACAGACGAAGTCATGCCGAGTTCTTCGCATAGCTCGGCAAATGAATCTTTAATTGACGAGTCCACTCGCACACTCAGCACAGACGCAGCCATGGGTACCTCCTGTATGACATTGTCTATATAATATCACACAGGCTAGCGCGAGGTCGAAGCGCGGTGTTCGATGTGGCCGGGGACCTCGATGCGCTTGGGGGCGAGCTTTGCGGCATCGCCCACCGTAGTGGTAACGACGTCGATGCGCTCGGACAGGCGCTCGACTACGCGCTCGGCAATGGTAAGGGTGTCTTGCGCGGCCGTGGTCACACCGCCAAAAAGCACGTGGTTCCAGGGGTAATCGTCAAACGTCGCGATCTTGAGGCCAGCCGGCAACGAAGGTCCCAGCTGCGCTAATGCCTCGGTCAGGCGCAGGAAGACCAGACCGTTGACGGCAATGAGGCCGAGCTTTTTACCCGCATAGCCGCGGATGGTCTCGTCCAGGCGACTGACACCCTCGACGCCACCGTCCGCCAAGGTGACGACCTCGCCGGCCAGGCCGCGGCGCGAGAGCTCGTCGGCAAACGCCTCGGCGCGTTCGCGACGCACGGGGCTGTCGTCGCTTGCCTCGGTGAGCAGGCACAGGCGCTCGCTGCCCGCAGAGGCCAAGGCGTCTACCAGGCCGGCGACCAGCTCACGGTTGTTGGAGGTCACCAGATCGACACCGCCGTCGGCAACATCGCGGTCGAGCAGCACAACAGGCAGGTGTCCCGCAGCCGCGGCGATGACCCCGTCGTTGCCGCCACAGGTGTTGACGACCAGGCCGTCCACGCCGGCATCGATAAGTCTGGTGAGCGACTCTGCCTCCTTGGCGGGTTCGTTGCCGCTAATGGCCGTCATGAGCGAGCAGCCGCGCGCGGCGGCGCTGGCGGAAAGCCCTTCGAGCATGGCGCTGGAGAACGGGTTAGCGATGTCGGCCAGGATCACGCCGATGAGGTTGGTGCGCGAGCTGCGCAGATTGCGCGCGGCGGCACGTGGGCGATAGCCGGTGCGCTCGATAACTGCCGCGATGCGAGCACGGGTTTCCTCGGTCATTTGCCCAGGGCGGTTGTTGAGATAGCGCGAGACCGTGGCCGGGCTCACGCCCGCCTCGGCGGCAATGTCCTTAATCCTCATCTGCGCCATAGCGCACCCCGTTCCCCAATTGTCGGCAGTCTGAGCCATTTTAGGCATTTTTAAAAAACTCGCTTGCAAAACGTTGTAGGTGAGCAGCATCGTTTTTGCGTCTCGAGCAGATGCGGTGATGGGCTAGATAGACGAGTCTTTGGACAGCTCGAAATAGTCGGGATGCAAGGCGATAACCGGGCCCTGCTCCTCGGGCATCAGATGCAAGTGCGTCTCTGCCAGATAGCTCGCCGTGTCGGTATCGCCCCTCTTAATGGCCTCAAGAATCCGGCGATGCTGCCGACGAATCGGCTCCCAATCCAGGTCCTGCGACACCATACGCAACCAGTTATATCGCTCAAAATGCGTGTTGACGCTCTTCATCCAATCCCACAGCATGTGACGACCGGCAATCACGAAACACATCTCATGAAACAGGTTATCCAAGTCGAAAAAGCGACGCGTTTCGCTATGGTCGAGCGATTCGGACTCGGCAAGAATCTGCTCGAGCCGATGCTTTTGCTCGAGCGAAGCGGCCGAACAGCATTTTATGAGTACGCTTCTTTCGAGTTTCTCGCGCAAGAAACAGGCATTCTCGGCGTGTTCCATGCTGATCTTAGAGACGTAGGTGCCGCTCTTGGGACGCGTTTCCACCAGCTCTTGCTCGCGCAGGCGCACAAAGGACTCGCGAATGGGCGTGCGCCCGATCCCCGTCTCCTTTTCCAGACCAATCGCCGAAAGGCGCGTGCCGGGCTTGAGCTCGGCATAGATGATCTTGGAGCGCAATGCGTTGTATGCCTGATCTTGCAGGCTCTGATAATGCTGGTGTTGTTCCATAAAGCCCTCGGATGAAGCCCACGGTTTGTCGAATATCACCACGTAATACTATCGCATCCCCCATCCCCTCAATTGCGGTGAAAGAGGGAGTGCTCACGTCGCCAGCACCGCAAGAGCAAGCGGTGGCATCCCGAAACCCGGGACACCACCGCTATTTTGCTATCGGATGGCGCAGAGACGCCCCTCCTCATGCACCAAGGGGTTGACTAGAGTTCGCAGGCAACCTTGTAGCCATCCCCGATGGCATCGCGGATGTTGCCGCACTTGTTGGCATCGCCCAGCACGTGGGTGGCAACACCGGCTGCGGCCAGGTCGTCGGCCAGCTTGGTATTGGGACGATAGCCCATGGCAAGCACCAGCGTATCGGCACCGGTGATGGTGTGGACCTCGCCGTCCTTCTCGTAGCTGATAGTGTCCTCGGTGATCTCGGTCACCTTGGCCTCGGTCAGCACGTGGACGCCCTTGGAGAGCATGCGCGTGATGAGCACCGCGCGGCCGGCGCCGCCCTCGTTGGCGGCGAGCGTCTTGGTCATCTCGATAACGGTGACATCGCGATTGGCCGGCGACAAGTCGTTGACCAGCGGGGCCAGGTAATCGGCCGTCTCGCAACCGACGGTACCGCCGCCCACGATGACGATCTTCTTGCCCGGGAAAGCCTTGCCACCCAGCAGGTCGTCAGCTGTCATAACCTGCTTAAAGCCCTGCATGAAGGCCGGAGCGATGGGCTCGGCGCCATAAGCCAGGACAACCTCGTAGCCGGCGTAGTCGCACTGAATGTCCTCGGCCGAAAGCTCGGTACCAAAGACGCACTTCACGCCGGCCTCGGCCAGGCGACGGTACTGATACTTGATCACGCGGGTGAGTTCCTGCTTTGCCGGCGGAACGGCTGCGATGCGCATTTCGCCGCCCGGCTCATCCTGCTTGTCCACGAGCACCACGTTGTGGCCGCGCTTGGCGGCAATGAACGCCGCCTCCATGCCCGCGGGACCAGCGCCCACAACGAGCACGTTCTTGGCCTCGGCGGCAGGCTCGTAGCCGGCCTCGTCGCGCTCCACGTCCGGATTGACGGTGCAGGAGATGCGCTTGCCGAACATGATGCCGTTCAGGCAGCGCAGGCAACCGATGCAAGGGCGAATATCGTCGGCGTTGCCGGCAGCGGCCTTATTGCAGAACTCGGCATCGCACAGATTGGCGCGGCCCATCATGCAGATGTCGGCGGCGCCGTCCTCGATCAGCTCCTCGGCAATCCATGCCTCGTTAATGCGGCCAACCGTGGCAACAGGAATGTTGACGTGCTTTTTGATCTCGCGCGAGCAGGCGGCGTGCGAGGCCTGCTGCGTGCCGGCGGCGGGAATCGCAGAGCCGCGCTTGATGGTGGTGCCGCCCGACACGTGAATCATGTCGACGCCGGCCTTCTCCAGGCGACGCGAGACGTAGATCATGTCGTTGAGGGTCAGGCCGCCATCGGTGTACTCGTCGCCCGAGATACGGACGTCGATGATAAAGTCCTTGCCGCAGCGCTCGCGAATCTCGGCGATGACCTCGAGCAAGAAGCGCATACGGGCGTCAAGCGAGCCGCCGTACTCATCGGTACGCTTGTTATAGAGCGGGGTCAAAAAGCCGCCAAGCATGCCGTGGGCGTGTGCCGCATGGACCTCGACGCCATCGACACCGGCCTTCTGCATGCGCACGGCAGCGTCACCGAACTGATGCGTGAGCTCGTGGATCTCATCGACCGTGATGGGACGCGGTGCCTCGCGGGCGTAAGACGGGCCCACAAAAGACGGAGCGATCAGGCGCGGCGTGCCCGGAATGTTAAAGGCCATATAGGCGGGGTGGAAGAGCTGCGGCATGATCTTGCAGCCATACTCGTGGACGGCCGCGGCGAGTTTTTCCCAGCCGGGGATAAACGTGTCGTCGTAGCAGCACATGTCACCCGGCAGATAGGTATAGGTAGGCTCGACCGTCACGACCTCGGTGATGATGAGGCCCACGCCGCCCTTGGCGCGGGCACGGTAATGATCGACCAAGTCATCGGTCACATAGCCATGATCGGCCAGGTTGGTAGATACCGGCGGCATAAAGACACGGTTCTTGACCTCGGTCGTACCGACCTTGATCGGGCTAAAGAGCATCGGATAGGCGGAGGACTCCATACAGGGTTCCTTTCGTTTGAGCCGCTCGGCGGCAGTTGCTAACGTACTTATCGTACCAGCAACTGCCGTATCCGCAGTCAAACATACCCAAACGCCGGTCGACTAATGAATACCGCGGCCCAGGTCTTCGGCGATCTTATCCACGCCTTTGAGCGCGGCGCACGTCTTTTTGTTGGAGCAATGCCCCGTGCAAACGCCACCTTGAGCGCAGTCGGCGCAGGTGCCCTTGCGGTAGATGCGCACGCACACGGCGACAAACGCAATACCGATAACAGCCAGTACAACAATATCGATAGGTGCCATAGCAAGCCTCCTCTAGTTAACCGTCACTTACTTTACCCCATTCTCCACCTACCAAAAAGGGACAGGTTTATTTTGGTCGGTTTTATCTGCGGAAACGCCACATCTCCCTCACCAAAAAGCCCGAGTGTCGCAGGGACACCCGGGCTCGTGGAAAGGGGTTAATCCTTATTCGGACTTAAGCGGAAACTGCGGCGGAGGCAGTGTTGGTCTCGTCCTCGTCGGTCCAAGCGTGCTTGGGCATGGGACGGAAGATCTGGAAGAGCATCGCAACCAGCAGCACGATAGCCACAACCGTCCAAATACCAAACTGGCCAAGGACAAGCAGGTTGTAGAACTGATTGATGAACAGGCCGATCACCCAAGCAAAGGCGCACTCGTAGCCGATGGCAATCGCGGTCCACTTGCCAGAATCCATCTGGTTGCGGATAGTGCCCATGGCGGCAAAGCACGGGGCGCACAGCAGGTTGAATGCGCCAAAGGCAACGCAAGCGCCCATAGTCGGGAACATGCCGGCAAACGCGGTCCACAGGCTCGGGTCGGTCTCGGCGGCGTCGGCAACGGACAGCAGCGAGCCGGCAGTGGCGACGACGTTCTCCTTGGCGACAAGGCCAGAGACAGTCAGCGCGGTGGCCTGCCAGGTGCTAAAGCCGAGCGGGGCGAAGATCCAGGCAACCAGGTTGCCCAGCATGGCGAGCACGGAGTAGTCCATAAACTCCTCGGGGATGCCGTCCATCGCAGGCAGGAAGCCAAAGGAACCGTTATAGCTACCAAAGTTGGAGAGGAACCAAACGACGACGGTGGATGCGAAGATAACCGTGCCGGCCTTCTTGATAAAGGCCCAGCAGCGCTCCCACACGTGCAGCGCCCAAGAGCGGATCGCCGGGAAGTGGTAGGCGGGAAGCTCCATAACGAACGGCGTCGGGCGACCGGCGAAGAGCTTGGTCTTCTTGAGCATGAGGCCCGAGGCGATGACGGCAAAGACGCCCAGGAAGTAGAAGAGCGGGCTGATCCATGCGGCGGTGGTGGAAGAGTCGCCGATGATGGAACCCATGAGCAGGGCGATGATCGGCAGCTTGGCACCGCAGGGAATAAACGTGGTGGTCATGACCGTCATGCGGCGGTCCTTCTCGTTCTCGATGGTCTTGGTAGCCATGACGCCGGGGACGCCGCAGCCCGAGGACACGAGCATGGGGATAAAGGACTTACCGGACAGGCCAAAGCGGCGGAACACGCGGTCCATGATGAAGGCGACACGGGCCATGTAGCCGCAGTCCTCCAAGAAGGACAGCATCACAAAGAGCAGGAACATCTGCGGGACGAAGCCGAAGATGGCACCCAGGCCGCCGACGATACCGTCGCAGACCAGCGAATCGACCAGGCCACCGTCCTCGGTGCCACCCGCCACAAGTGCGTCGTGGACCATGGTGGTAATACCCGGAACATAGGGGCCGTACTGTGCCGGGTCGACCGAGTCGGCATTGTCGCCCGCAGCCTCGACGGCCGCATCATAGGCGTCGCGACCCTGGCCGAGCACGTACCAGCCGTCGGTGCCGAAGAGCTGGTCGTTGGTGAAGTCGGTCACCGTGCCGCCGAGGGTAGAAACGGCGATGTAGTACACGCAGAACATGATCACGACGAAGATCGGCAGACCGAGGATGCGGTTGGTAACCACACGGTCGATCTTCTCGGAGGTGCTCATCTTGGCAGGGGCCTTGGTCATGCACTCGTCAATGATATGGGCAATCACGCCGTAGCGCTCGCCGGTAATGATGGACTCGGCGTCGTCGTCGCAATCCTGCTCGCACTGGGCGACCAGCTGCTCGATGCGAGCGGCCTTCTCCTTGGTGAGGTTGATGAGCTTGCAGGCGTCCGCATCACGCTCGAACAGCTTGACGGCGTAATAGCGGCGCTTGTTAGCGGGAACGCTCGCAGGCAGATTGTTTTCGATGTGGTCCAGAACGTCCTCGATGGAGGAATCGAACTTATGCTCCGGCACCTGGCCCTTGGAAGCAGCGGACTTCTTGACCTGCTCGAACAGCTCCTTGATGCCCTTGTTCTTAAGGGCCGAGATCATCATGACCGGGCAACCGAGCTTCTTGGACAGCTTGTCCGTGTCAATCTTATCGCCGTTCTTCTCGACCAAGTCGGCCATGTTGAGGGCAACGACCACGGGCAGGCCGGTCTCGATAACCTGAAGCGCCAGGTACAGGTTGCGCTCCAAGTTGGTGGCGTCGACCACCTGGACGACGACATCGGGCTCGCCGCTCATGAGGTAATCGCGCGAGCACTGCTCCTCGGGGCTGTAGGGGGAAAGCGAGTAGATGCCGGGGAGGTCCGTAATCGTGACGCTCTTGTCGCTTAGGAGCTTGGCCTCCTTTTTCTCAACCGTGACGCCGGGCCAGTTGCCAACGTAGCCGTTGGCGCCGGTGATCAGGTTGAAAAGCGTGGTCTTGCCGCAGTTGGGGTTACCCGCCAGCGCGACATGGATCTGAGAATCCGCCATTCAATCCTTCTTCCTTGTGTGCCCGCGCTGCTTTCTCCGCGCAGGCTGGATAATGTGCTTCAAAGATGCTGCATTAAGTTAGAAAAACCTAACTTTATCTGCAGAAATATGTGCCGCCGGCCCTTACTGGACCTCGACGACGGCAGCCTCCTCCTTGCGGATGGAGAGCTCGTAGCCACGCACGTTGATCTCGACCGGATCTCCGAGCGGTGCAACCTTTACGACCTTGAACGAAGTGCCCTTGATGAGCCCCAGGTCCATAAGGTGGCGGCGAAGCGCACCCTCACCGTGAAGCTTGACGATGGTGGAGCTCTCGCCCACCTTAACGTCACCCAACGTCTTCATTTACTTGTCCCCCTTTCAGTTTTTACAGAATGCTGCGGACTAACCGACGGTCATGATATGCATGGCAACCTTGGAATCGATGCCAAAGCGAGCGCCCAGCACCGTGACGATGATGTTGGCGCCACTCGAGCTCACCACGTGGATCTCGCTGCCCTCGACAAAGCCGAGGTCTTTGAGGTGGTGCTTCATGTCCTCATTGCCCTTTACACGAGACACGCGCACGGTTTCGCCCGCCTTTACCATCGAAAGCGGCATAGCCGGCATCTGCGGTCCGCAAGACATGAGTTGCTCCTAACGTCAGTTCGTCCTCAACATCGACGCGTAAAAAGTTAACCACGTCTATGTTCGCTATAGTAAACTAGCACGTGGTTAACTTTTTGGAAAGGGTCCCCATTCAGATTTCGAAAAAGTTTCCTATACGAAACAAAAAGGCGCGGCAAAGGACCATCCTTTACCACGCCCTATCATGCCTAGAGCGAGAGATTTCTGATCGATGTGACGCAGGAGGCCTCATCCACGCCCGAAACACGAAAGACGACGTTCTCGCCGCACTCACCATAGAGGGCCATGAGGCCCATAACGTCGCGACCGTCGGTATGGCGGTCGCCGATGCTGACTGACACGTCGCTACGATGCTTGGCGATAATGTCATAGAGCAGCGCAACCGGGCGGGCATGCAATCCCAACGGATCTTTAATCGTCTTTGTAAACTCGACCATGTCCCCTCCCGCGGCATCGCACATTCGGCCGGCAAAACCCAGCCACGTGGTAGTTATTGTAGCGTTAGATGCTTGTCGAGAGCCCCTCTGAACACCTCGTGGGCAAAAAGTGGCAAATATGAGTACTGTCACCAATTTAGTAGCAGCAAAATCGAGAGCCATTTGCCAACTTTGAGCGATTTGAAGAGGTTAAAAGCCGTCAACCGCCCTTTAAAGGGGGTTAGATAAATTGATTTTGAGCCCATTTTTGCTCAGAACAGGCCGAAAAATATGACACCTCTTTTGCAACAGTACTCATATTTGGCATTTTTTGCCCACAGGGTCCAAAACCATGCCCCAAAACACAAAAGGAGGGGCCTCGTAAGGCCCCTCCTTAGGAAAGGGAATCGATTTATTCCACAGCCGTAGATTAATCCTAGCCGCTACTCCATCATGTCGAGAACGGAGGGGCGAAGCTCGCTCTCGGCGGCCTCGGGATCGGTCTCGCGCAGGCGGTTGATGTAGCGGTTGTACCACATCACGGCAAGGCCCAGGAAGACAACCACGCCGCCAACGTTGTAGACCAGCGTCAGCCACAGCGGCTGATCGAGCGGAATGGTGCCGCAGATAAGCACGAAGCAGAAGACCACAAGCAGGAATGCGGCAACGACCAGGCCAAAGCTGCGCGAGCCCATGCGGAAGCCACGGGGAGCAGCGTCGAAGTTCTTGCGCAGCATAAAGTAGGCAAGCAGGATCAGCAGCGGCGGGAGCAGAGCGGTGGCAGCCGTCATGTTGGTGACGATCATGAGCAGGTCGTCGAGGTTACCGGAGCCCAAGGCCGGGATGATCAGGATGGGGACGACGATGGCGAACTGCAGCCAGGCAGCGCGGGCAGGAATGCCGTGCTCGTTGAGCTCGACGATCTTGCTACCAAAGACGCCCTTGGGGATCTCGGTGAAGAAGACCTTGATGGGAGCGGAGGTCCACATCATGAGGGAACCCAGCGTAGCGGCGAGAAGGATCAAGCCGATGACGCGCGTGGACACTTCCATAGGAATGCCAAAGTGGGCAAAGACAGCGCCGAACACGTCGAAGATGCCGGTGGAGATGGCAACGCCGCCCTCGGGGATGAACAGGTTAACCAGCAGCGAAGCGCCTGCATACAGAAGGCCGATGGTCAGGCCGGCGATAACGACGGTGCGCACGAAGGCCTTGACGCCCCCCTTAAGGTCGTTAAGGAACACGCCGACAGACTCAGCGCCGCCAACGCCCTGGATGATCCAGGCAAGCGTACCGAAGAAGCCCCACATAGTGGCGAAGTTGCTCATGTCGGGAGCCATGTTGGCGGGAGTAGGAGCCGTAGCGAACTCAACGCCGCCAAAGGCAGCAGCCAGGGACAGCAGGATGCACACGGCAGTCAGGCCGAGAGCCGCGGTCGAACCGAAGGAGGAAATAGAGCCGATCCACTTAGCGCCCTTGGTCGAAACCCACGTGGCAATAGCAAAGACGACGATCTCAATAATGGTGATCCACAGCTGCGAAAGCTCAGCATTGGCACCAAAGAACACGTAGCTCGCGTAGATGATGACATTGGGCAGGACGGACGCAAAGTAGAACAGGTTGACGAACCAGTAGCTAAACGCCGTCAGGAACGCCCAGCGGCCGCCCATCGAGGTCTTGACCCAGGCGTACACGCCCGACTCGGAGTCCTTGTTGAGGCCGACGAACTCGGCGGTAACCAGGGTATAGGGGACAAAGTACAAAAGCGTGGCGAAGAAGAACGACGGCGCAGCTGCCAAGCCGATGGCCGCGTTGTTGTTGATGATGTTCTTGATACCGAACACGGCGGCGACCGTCATGCCCAGCAGAGCGAACGAACCGATCGTTCCTCGTTTTTCAGAGCTCATAAGCCCTCCCAATCATCTATTAAATGTCATCCAAAACCGTCCGAGCTGCAAGTGCAATCGCGGACGGCGCACCTGCTAAGGGGAATGGGGAAAAGGGAGTCAACAAAGCCATCCCCCTTAACGGCGCGAAGCAAACGTCCAAACGGACGAATACTACTTGTTGGGGAAGGAATAACCTTCGACCGTCACGTGCAGTACCACGACGCGGGGATCCGAAGCCTCGGCGATAACACGGTAAGCCTCGTCGATCTCGACGACGGCAACGCCGCCGGCGGGAATCGTCACGGTCTCCCCCGCCCCCTCAAAGCGCTCGCGATCATCGATATCGCTGTAAGCGCGGGTGCAGGTGAGGCCTGCCTTGGGGGCAACCTCGACGGTCAGGTCGCCGTCGAGCGGAGCGAGCACGGCATGGTAGCGACGGTGACCGACCAGATCGGCGGTTGCGGCCTCGCGGGCATAGACCCACCAGTACACCAACGAGTCGCCGATGGAGTAAGCCACGTCGTGCTGTAGGTCGGCAACGCCATCGAGCGCCTGGCCGGTGCGCATCCACTTCTTGACGGACTTCATCTGAGCGTCGAAATCGGCGCGCGAGTTAAAGACATGCATGGCTTATGCCTCCTTAATGGGTGCCAGCGCCTGAGCCAGATCGGCAGACGTCAGCGGTCGCAGGGACACCTCAAAGCTGAAGCTCTCAAAACGGGTGCGATAGGAATCGAGCACCTCGGAACCCCAAGAGTTCGAGCCAAGGCCGAGCAACTGGTCGTTGATGTTGACCGTGACCGTATCGCCCTTGACAAGGTCGTAGACGTGCTTGGCGTTATCGATGGCCTCGCAGCTATAGGGCCATGCCGAGAACGAGAACGGGTTGGAAGCGGCGTCGCTCGGACGCGTCACGACCAGACCGTCACCGTGGCTAGAGCGCAGGGCAACCCAGCGGGTACCCTCGCGGTTGGCGCAGTCCTGAGGCATAACGTAGGGCGTGAACATATCGTCGACCGTGGTGCGGTAATGACCGACCGGGTTGGCGCGCAGCGAGTCCGGATAGTTCTCGCCCGGGCCGTGGCCATACCACTCGACGGCGCGATCGCAACCGGGGACCTCGAAGGAGATGCCGATGCGCGGGATGATGTCCGAATAGTCACCGTAGGGCTCGCCGGAAACCTTGAGGTCGACGCGACCGCTCGGAAGCACGGTGTAGACGAGCTCGACGCGCATGCCGAACGCGCGGACGGGAGGAGCGATACGCTGGCTCACGGTAACGACGACCGCATTGCCGTCCTGCTTCCAAGAAACCTTGCGGGTAGACGTCTGCATCACATCGATGAAGTTGTCCTTCCACAGTGAGTCATACTCCTGCGCATGGTTATCGACGAGCGGATGCCAAAAACCAACCTGGGGACCAGAGGCCATGACGTCGCGGCCGGATGCCTTCCACTCGCTCACGGTACCGTTGACCTTGCTGAAGGTCAGCTCACCGTTGAGGGAGTGAATGCGGATTTCCTGCTCGGTCTCCTCGACCGTAAGCTCAGGACGAGTGGGAGCCGCGATGGCTGGCGCCGGATGGTTGGCGATGGCAAACTGGCTTGCACCCAGTTGGAACATCGGCTCGCACCAGACGTGAGCGGCCATGGTGTAGGCGCGCACAGTCAGCAGGGTCTCGCCTACCGCGGCCTCGTGAATCACCAGCGGAAGCTGGACGGACTCACCGGGGGCAACCGCACCGGGCATGAGCGTCTTGCGGCAGACCACGTCGCCGTCCACCAGGGTCTCGGCCGACAGGCAAACATCCTCGAGGGTGGTAAACCAACGCTTGTTGGTGACAGTCAGCTCGCCTGCCTCGGCGTCATAAGCCATGCGAACCGGGCAGATGACCTGACCATACTCAGTGAGGCCCGGGCTCGGCTGCTGCCAAGGGAACACCATGCCATCGATGCAGAAGTTGCTGTTGTTGGGGTAATCGCCGTTGTCGCCACCATACATATCGTAGGCAACGCCGTCCTCGGTCACAGCAGCCAAACCGTGGTCGCACCATTCCCAGATAAACTGGCCTTGGATGCAATCCCAGCGATCGAAGACCTCCTGGTACTCGGACAGGCCTCCGGGGCCATTGCCCATGGAGTGACCGTACTCGCAGTTAATGCGCGGCTTGGGGAACGGATGCTCGCCAAAGTCGTTCATCTGCGACACGCGGGAGTACATGGTGGAGATAACGTCGACGGTATCGGCGTTGCGATCCTCCTCGTAGTGGACCGGACGACCGTCGAGCTCGTGAGCCTTGGCGTACATCGCGCGGATGTTGCAGCCATAGCCGCTCTCGTTGCCCATCGACCACATAATGATGCAGGCGTGGTTGCGCTCCTGCATCACCAGGCGCTCGATGCGGTCGACGTAGGCCGGCTCCCATGCCGGGTCGTCGGTGACCAAGGCGATATTGCCGATATTCTCGAAGCCATGGCTCTCCATATCGGTCTCGGCGACCAGCATGATACCGTATTCGTCGCACAGCTCGTAAAAGCGCGGGTCGTTGGCGTAGTGGGACGTGCGCACCGCGTTGATGTTGTGCTGCTTCATGAGCTCCAGGTCGCGGCGCATGCGATCGAGGCCCACGGCGCGGCCCTTGTGATCGTCGTGATCGTGGCGGTTGACGCCATGCATCTTAAAGTAAGTGCCGTTGAGGTAGATATGATTGCCCTCGACCGTCACCTCGGCAAGACCCTGGCGATGCGGGACGTACTCGCTGACCTGGTCACCGTCGTAGACCTCAAACGTAAGGTCATAGAGGAAGGGATCCTCGGGATTCCAGAAGTGGGCATCGGTCACGCTGCACTCGGCATGGCCGTCGACGCACTCGCCCGTAGCCACCACGTTCTCGCCATCGCTGAGCGTATACACAACGCGGGTAGCGCCCTCGGCCACCGTATCGAGCGTGATCAGAGCGGCATCGCCCTCGCGGTGCGTGCGGAACCTAAAGTCGACCAGGTGCGCGGCGGGACGCTGCATAAGGTACACATCGCGGAAGATGCCCGATGCCCACCACATGTCCTGGTCCTCGATATAGCTGCCATCGCTGTACTGCAGAACCTTGACCGCAAACAGGTTGTCGCCCTCGACAAGCGCGTCGGTCACGTCGAACTCGGCAGACAGGCGCGAACCCTTGGTCATGCCGATAAACTGACCGTTGACGTACAGCTCGCCATAGCTCTCGATGCCGTCAAAGCGAATGATCTCGCGAGCGCCGGCAGGCACGGCGGGAAGGTTGACGATGCGCTGGTACACGCCCGTGGGATCGTCAGAGGGAACGAACGGCTGATCCACCGGGAACGGGAAGCCCTCGTCGGTGTAGGCAAGGTTGCCATAGCCGTCTACCTGCCACAGGTGCGGAACCTCCACGTGATCCCACTCGGGCTCGTACGTGGAAAGCTCCTCGTTAGAGACGGCAGCAGGCCCCTCAAAGAGGCGGAACTGCCACGAGCCGGACAGCTGGACAAACCCGCGCGACAGCTCGCGGCTGTACGTAGCGGCGAGATCGGCGGTCTCGTAACCCATGAAGTACGCATGGGGTGCCAGGCGGTTCCTGTGGGTGAGCGCTTGGTTTTCCCAATCGTTAATGGCGTCCATGGTGATGCTCCTTCGTCATCGTAGTGAT
>JAIIUG010000169.1:0-1849 GCA_022739635.1 Collinsella sp.
GCACCCAACGGGCCCTCTCGGGGGCAGGGACGTTCGGCCGTGCGCGGGCGCCCGGTCGGCGGCCCGTTCTGGGCGCGCCTCAATCGTAGCCCGAGACGGTCCCGGGCTGACAATCTCGACTGTAATGGACGTTCTTAAACGACTAGTCAAACAAGAACGTCCACAACGACTACTCATTTAAGTCTGTTCCCAATGACTGCGGAAAGCGCATCTCACACCGGCACATGGCTTTCGGGCCCTTTCTCCGTGCTCCCTATAAGTTCGGCTGGACTCCCCGCAACCTGTTCCGAGTTGGCGGAACGAGCGCGACGTGGAGTGTCATTCTTTACCGCGTTAGACTAGACGCAGGGAAAGGAGGAGGACATGGATGCTCGCGTCAAGCAGCTTGTAAATATGATCGAGGACGCTCAGCCTGTCGCTGTTGCGGTACTTGCCAAGCGTCTCGAGGTAAGCGAGCGCGCCGTGAGAAACTATATCCATCGCGCAAACGACAACCTTGCAGGGGTTGCACGCATCGTTGGCAGCAAGGGGCAGTATCGTATCGATGTTGCACGTGCAGATGAGCTTGCTCGCTTGCTAGACGGTGCGGCTCTGGCCCATCCGGGCATTCCTGATACGCGCGACGGCCGTGTGTCCTTCCTTCTTAACGACCTCCTCATGCGGTCCCAGTGGGTGACGATTGAGGAGTATGCGGATTTACTCTACGTTTCGGCGCGAACTCTGTCCAATGACATGCGTCTGGTAGAGCAGAAACTCGCCCAATTTGACTTAACGCTCGAAAAGCGCCCACGCTACGGAATCCGCGTTGCGGGCGGGGAGTCGCAGCGGCGCCTGTGCCTGGCCTCGCTGGTGAGGCCCGTGTTGCCCGACACCGACGATGCAAAGCTCGCCGAGCGCCTGCGGGCCATCGCCGCATGTGTGGACGATGCTCTGACGGCCTCGCCCGTCACGGTGAGCTCGCTGGCATCCCGCAATCTCATCATGCATCTTTACATTGCTCTTGGCCGCATCGAGCAGGGCTGCTATGTCCCAGCTGCAGAATCGGACGTTCAAAAACTGGAGGGAACGCGCGAATACGCCGCGGCTTTCCAGATTGCCGCAAACATCAAGGATGCCCTGGGCGTGAGCATGCCCCGAGAAGAGGTTGCCTTTATCGCAATCCATTTGCTCGGCAGGGGCACGGGCGTGCCCGAGAAGGGCTCTGCCGTTATCTCGGACGAGATGTGGGAGATTGCTTCCGAGATGGTACGTGCGGTCAACGATGAGTTTAGGTTTGACTTTAGCGGCGATCTTGAACTTCGCATGAACCTTGCTCGGCATATCGGCCCTCTGGGCTATCGCCTTGAATATCACATGCATATGGATAACCCCATGCTGTCCGATATCAAGACGAGGTTTCCGTTGGCCTATTCGATGGCAGCTGGCACCTCGCAGGTACTCGAGCGTCATTTTGGCAGCCAGCCCTCTGATGAAGAGCTCGGCTACATCGCCATGGCATTTGCCCTGGCCCTCGAGCAGCAAGCCGACCAGCCGCGTCGCAAACGCATCCTGATCGTGTGCGCCTCGGGAGCGGGAAGCGCCCGTATGCTCGAGCACCAGTACCGCAAGCAGTTTGGCATGTATATCGATTCGATTGAGACATGCGATGTCGCCCGCGTGGGAACGTTCGATTTTTCGCATATCGACTACGTGTTCACAACGGTGCCGCTCAACGTCAAGTTGCCCGTGCCCGTCCGCGAGGCCGATTTCTTCTTGGAGACGAGCGATGTCAACGCTATCCGCAAGGTGCTGAGCGACGACACTGCGCAATCGGACTCCGTGAGCTCTTTCTTTAGCCGTGCCCTGTTCT
>JAIIUG010000170.1:0-1846 GCA_022739635.1 Collinsella sp.
TAGACGGCCTGCGGTTTTCGCGAAACGAGAGGCGTGGTCGAGGGGTCGGGTCAAAAAGTAGTAGATGCCCCGCTTTCGTGGCGGAGGCATCCCGAGCGGCTAATCCAGGGTGCCAGCGAGCGAGAAAAACGACCGTCTAGCAACCGATTTGCAGCCAATTGCACATGACGTTGGCTCGTAGCTCCGTTTCCGCCGTCTTTTGAGCCCCAGTTTTGTTCCTATAGCGCAATTCCAGGCGCGAACAAAGACTTCTAACGATCGCATCAAGCTGGTCAGCATCGTTAAGCATGTCGTGCGTAACCAGAAAGACGTCATACCCCATGCTTTGCAGCGCCGTCATGCGCTTGGCATCGTGGTCAAGCACAGCACCCGATCCATGGATAACTTCCCCCTGAAGCTCCACGATGCCCGCCTTCATTATGGTCGGATTAACGATCACGATGTCCCCGTAGCAAACTTTTTGCCCTGCAATGCTCTGTGCCGATGCGGTAAGCGGCGTAAGATCGTTGACATAAACGTCTCGAAAGCCGGCGCCGCCGCGGGAGCGCGGAAGCGACAGCAAAAGAATGCCAGCAACTTCGAGCGGAGACGCTGCTATGCCCGTCACCATCTGCGCGGCGTTGTAGAACTTCGCGCCCCACTTGCGGCTTTTCATCTTCCTTGCGTACTCATGAAGCTCGTGTAATTCGATGAGCGGCTTTCTCATCCAAAGCGATGTGTCCTTTAGCTTTATGGCCTCTTTCGTTTTCTTTTTCCCGTCTGGTCCCTTTGCGTTTGCCGGTTCTTTGACTTTTACGCGCGCATAAACGCGTTTCCACGGCGCTTCGTCTTGGCTTTCATCGAGTTCAAAGAGGGATTCGGTGGTGGCTCCTTTAACGGCGTCATCGGCTTTCCGTAGTTCCGCTTCTATCGCAGCGGTGGGCTTAAAGACGGAGAACCACCCACAGAATTCGTACATGGCAAGGACAAGATCGAATGGAGACATAAAGCGTGCCATGGTAAATAGCGTCGAAAGTGGGTTGGTTACCCTAAAGCCCAATGTGGTTTCCAACGTACTGTCCACCCCCGAAGCGTCTTCGCAGTGGATTGTCGTTCGCAAACCCGAATGGTAGTTAACGCCACCAGGCGCTGTCGTGGTAATGATCGGGGCCTTGAGGACTTCGGTTACGAAAGGGGCTTGGGATAGGGCACCCCAGCCGTCTTCCGAGCTTGGGAGGCGCGGGTAGAGATCGCGCACCTGCGGCGGGCAGCGCCAGTAGCGGAATGCGGTGTTTGCGCAGACGATTTCGTCCATTTGCGTCTCCCCTGGTATCGGCCATTGACCGCGCGGATTGCGGACATCGCCGATTATCTACTGGGGCATCATGCGGGTAAGTACCGGAAGCTGACCAAACGCTGGCCAATAGCTTGACGAGTTCTGCCGAAAATCCCTCGTGTGATAGGAATCCGCTGGAAGGAGCTCTGGGCGTGTGGTCCCTGTCTCCACATTTGCGCTCGTATCATATGGGTAATTCAATGAAAATACGCATGCGTTATATACAGAACGTGCAATGACGTCAGCAAAAGAGGTTGCGATAAAAAATTGCACCTTAAACGACCATGATTTATTTTTGGTGTCAGATTTGGTGTCACCTTTGGTGTCAAAAAGAAAAAGGCCAGAGGCTTAACGCCTCTGACCTGTGCTTTTGATGGTGGGCGATACAAGATTCGAACTTGTGACCCCATCCGTGTGAAGGATATGCTCTACCCCTGAGCCAATCGCCCGTCGCCTTTCGGCAAAAGAGATACTATCATAGCCGCGCGTGGTTTACCAAGAACTTTTTGCCCCCGATTTTAAATTCGTGGG
>JAIIUG010000043.1:0-17975 GCA_022739635.1 Collinsella sp.
TCGAGGAGATGCAGTGGAAGCGCACCCGCTACATCACCTCGGCCGACTTCTTCCACGGCACCCTCGAGCTCGTGGAGCCCGGCGTCCCCGTGTTCCTGTTCATGGGCGAGGACGAGAACCGCAAGCTCGACGAGCGCGTCCGCGCCTTCCTCAACCGCGGTGTGACCGGCGACACCGACATCAACATCATCGACACCGCCGAGTTCGCGATCCCCGGCCTTGACGACGAGTTCCGCGTCATCGTGTCTCCGTGGATCCTCTCCTCGCTGATCACCGATCGCCTTGCTGCTTACTACGAGACGGTCACCAAGCACAACCTCAACTACCGTCGTTACTATCACCAGTTCGACTACTAATCGGTGATAAATAAGCTACTGATCAAGAAGCACCCTGCCCGGGCGCATGCGTCCGGGCATTTTTATGCCGAAATTCGCAAGAAAGGGGAATCGAATGAGGCAGTTTATCGTGGCATCCCATGCTCATTTTGCGTCTGGAATCGTCGAGAGCATCGGCCTGCTTTCCGGCGAGCGCGAAAACGTCCATGCGCTCTCTATGTATGTCGACGGAAACGAGGACCTGGTCAAGGAAGCCGCAGCGATTCTGGACGGTTTTGCCGCGGATGATGAGGTCGTCGTTTGCACCGACCTCTTTGGCGGCAGCGTCAACAACGAGTTCACCAAGATCGTCCAGACGCGCCCCAACACGCACCTGGTGACCAATATGAACCTGCCGCTCCTTATTCAGCTGCTGTTCGTGCCCGACTCCACCCCGATCGATGAGGCCATTCGCCAGATCGTCGAGGCGGACGACACCAAGGTCAAGTACGTCAACGACCTGCTGGGGCAGGCCGAACTCGATGAGTTTTAATCGCTAGGGAGCACATCATGATTCAGATGATTCGTGTAGATTATCGACTGCTGCACGGCCAGGTTGCCGTTAGCTGGACCTCGGCTCTGGGTGCCGACTGCATCCTGTTGGTGAGCGACACAGTCCTCAATGACAAGCTTCGTCTGCAGGCCCTGTCCCTTGCAAAGCCGGAGGGCTGCAAGGTTGTCGTCAAAAACACCGAGGATGCCGTCAAGGCGCTCCAGAGCGGTGTGACCGATAAGTACAAGCTCTTCGTGGTTTGCGAGACGATCCAGCAGGCCGGTGCCGTCGCCAAGGCGATGGGCGTCAAGAAGATCAACCTCGGCAATGTTGCCTTTAGCGAGGATGCCCGCCAGGTCTCGACCAGCGTATTTCTCACGCCCGAAAACGAGGCATACGTCAAAGAGCTGCTCGGCGAGGGCTACGAGCTGTTCATTCAGATGATTCCGGCAGATGCGAAGACTGACGCCGCGAAGGTCATCGGTTAGGGGCCATCATGGTTATCAAGACAATCCTGATTTTCCTTATTGCCCTTTTGGGCTATTCCGAGTGGCTGACGGGCACGAGCTACCTCCAGCGCCCGATCGTGCTCGGACCTCTGGTTGGCCTTGTCATGGGCGACATGGTGACCGGCACGATCATGGGCGCCACGATGGAGCTTGCCATGGTCGGCGCCATCTCGGTCGGCGCCTATAACCCGCCCGATACGATTTCCGGCACTATCCTGGGTGTCTCTCTTGCCATGCAGGCCGGCGCGGACGCTTCGGCGGCCCTGACCCTGGGCATTCCCATCGCAACGATCGTCCTGGCGCTCGATACTGCCCTGGGCCAGCCGGTGATGCTGCTGCTGGTGCACCGTATCGACAAAAACGTCGAGGACGGAGACACCAAGGCCATCACGCGCAACATGCTCATCGCCGGTTACGCGCAGAGCTGGTGCGGCCTGCTGATTATTCCCCTGGCATTCTTCTTTGGCGCCGATGCCGTCGCCAGTCTGCTCAACATCATCCCCGATTTCGTTCAGACCGGCATGGATGTTGCCGCCGCCTTCTTGCCCGCACTCGGCTTTGCGATGCTGGCGCAGATGATTATGAACAAAACGGTGGCTCCGTTCTTCTTCGCTGGCTTCTTCCTCGTCGCCTACTTTGGCATTAGCACGACGGGCGTGGCGATCTTTGCCGCGATCATCGTCGTCGCGATGACGGTTTTGGGCGAGAAGAAAAAGGCGGAGCAGCCCGCAGTGGCAACCGAGGATCCTGCGATTGGGAGTGGGTTCGATGAGTTTTAAGTTTGAGTCTTCCTACGACGGGTTGATTACCCGCGCAGATCTTAAGAAGCTGTTCTGGCGCTCGATTCCCTATGAGCACTCCTGGAACTACGAGCGTATGGGCCATATCGGCTTTATGTGGGCCCTTATGCCGATTCTTCGCAAACTGTATCCGCAGGATGCAGACTTTAAGGCCGCACTCAAGCGCCATATGGAGCTCTATAACGTCACGCCGTACATCTCGACGCTCCCCATGTCTATTGCTGCCGCAATGGAAGAAGTCAACGCCACTGAAGATAACTTTGACACGAGCGCGATCTCTAATGTCAAGCTTGCTTTGATGGGACCGCTGTCCGGCGTGGGCGATGCCTTCTACTGGGGCACGCTGCGAATTTTGGCAACGGGTGTCGGCACGTCGCTGGCGCTGCAGGGCTCTATTCTTGGCCCGATTTTGTTCCTGCTCGTGTTCAACGTCCCTCACTACATCATTCGTTACCTGCTGACGTTTGTGGGATATCGCTTTGGCTCGGACATGATCAGCAAGGTCCAGGAATCGGGCATTATGGACACGATCGTCAAGATGGCCTCTATCATGGGCGCCATGGTGATCGGTGCTATGACCATGGAGATGGTCACCGTGGACATTCCGCTCATGGTCGGCGCGGGCGATGGCGCTCAGACGCTGGCCGAGCTGCTCAACGGAATCTTCCCGGGCTTTGTCACGATGGGGCTGTTTGGAATCGTCTATCTCATGCTCAAGAAGAAGATGAATCCGCTGCTCATTATGCTCGTGATCCTACTCGTGAGTATCGCCGGCGCGTTCTTTGGAGTGCTTGGTGTTCAGTAGGGCATCCGTCATAATTAAAACAATGTAAGAGGGGGCGTCGCGCACATTGTGCTGCGGCGCCCTTTTGCCGAAAGGTGGACAAGATGGAGTATCCGCAGCTTGCCGTCATGAATATCAGCCATCGTTATTTTGACCTTGAGGAATTCTTTTCCTCGGCAGCGGCCTCGGGCTACACGTGTTGCGAGCTTTGGACCGGGGCAATGCATCTGTATGTCGATTGCCATGGATACGATTCGCTCGAGCAGGTGCGGGAGCTGTCGCAGCGGTATGGAGTTCGGATTGTGGGGCTTTGTCCCGAACAGAACAACCCCAAGCCGTGGAATATCGCGGCGCGCGGGAATGAGGCGCGTGCCCGCACGCTCGCGTACTTTAAGAACGTTGTGGATATCGCGGCGGAACTTGGAGCCGAGCAGGTCATGGTCTCGAGTGGCTGGGCATTTTTGAACGAGCCGATCGAGGACGCGTGGGGTCGCAGCGCCTCGATGCTGCGTGCGATTGCCGAGCATGCGGGAGAGCGCGGCGTGCGACTGGTGCTCGAGGCCCTGCAGCCGGTTGAGTCGATGATCGTGAACTCGGCGGCCGACACGAAGCGCATGATCGAGGCAGTTGATCATCCGGCACTTAAGGCGTGTCTGGATATGGGCGCCATGGCGGTGGCGGGGGATACCATCGACGATTATTTCGATCTGCTTGGCGATGATGTCGCCCACGTGCATTTTGTCGATGTTGCGGCAGATGGCACGACGCATCTTGCCTGGGGTGACGGCGACCGCGATATGCGCGCCGACCTGGATAGGCTGGTGGCGCGCGGCTATCGCGGAGTTGTTTCGGCTGAGACCTATGACGGGCGCTATTTTGCCGACCCCGCAGCTGCCGATGCGCAGGTAATGGCAGAGTATCGTCGTGCGATTGGCGCCTAAGTGGGGTTGGGCTGCGGCAATCTGCCCTATGTTTCCAAATGAATACGGTGTGAGCGGCTGTGACGGATTTTCCCCGCAAGCACTCTAGTATGCTAAAGTACCCAGAAGACCGGCGGAGCTATGCCGGTCTTCTGTTCTATACGAAACACAGCATGAGGAGGCTCACCAGATGACGGCCACACCGTGGGGATTCCGGGACATATTGCCCGAGGAGGCTCAGGCGCGCGAGGAGATTGCGCTGACGGTGAAGGGCTGCTTCAGGGAGCATCATTACCTGCCGGTCGAGACGCCGCTGCTCGAGGACAAGGGTTCGCTCGAGGAAGGCGGCCGCATTGCGGACACGCCGTTTAAGCTCTTTGATGATGACGGTCGCCTGCTGGTGGTCCGTCCCGACAACACGCTGCCGATCGTGCGCTTGGTCTCGACTCGCATGCGCGCGGCCGATCTGCCGCTGCGCCTTCGCTACGAGGCGCCGGTGGTTCGTGAATGTCAGCGCAATGCCGGCGGCTCGCGCCAGTTTACACAGCTGGGCTTTGAGCTTATCGGTGCGGGCGACACCGCGGGCGATGTCGAGATTGTCTCGCTCGTGGCCGAGGCGGTGCGCAAGCTGGCGCTGCCCGATGCGCGCATTATCGCAGGTAGCGTGCGTCCGTTTAAGGAGCTGCTCGCGGCGTGCGAGGATCGCGAACTGGCTGCCGAGGCCCTGCGCTGCGTGCACGCCAACGACTTTGTGGGCCTCGATGCCCGCGTGGCGGCAAGTGCCGAGTCCGATGCCGTCAAGTCCGCCATCAGCGAGCTGCCGCGCTTGCACGGCGGCGCCGAGGTACTCGACCGCGTCGACGCGCTGCTGGAGGCCGCCGGTATCGCCGCACCGCTGACGCGCGAGCTGCGTGCCCTGGTCGAGGGCCTGGCACCCGAGGACGCCCAGGTGCTGTCCTTCGACTTCTCCATCATGAACTCGTTTGATTACTACACGGGCCTGGTCTTTAAGGCCTATGCCGGCGGCTTACCCGATCCAGTCGGTTCGGGCGGACGCTACGACTCCATCTTTACCGGCGCATTTGGCGACGGCATCGAGGTGCCGGCGGCGGGCTTCGCCTTTTCGCTCGAGCGCCTGGAGGCCGCGCACACCTCGGCCGAGGACGCCGCTTCCGACGGCGATCACGCCGCGGGCCGTGGCGTTGAGGGCCCGCTGCGCATCGCTGTGCCCAAGGGCTCGCTCAAGGCCGACACGCTCGACGTGCTCGAGGCCGCGGGTCTGGACGTCTCCGAGCTGCGCGATCCCGGCCGTCACCTGATCGTGCGCGGCCGCGACACGCGTGCCGGCGAGGGCACGGTCAGCGATATCGAGTTTGTCATCGTACGCCCTAGCGATGCGCCCGCCTTTGTGGGCTGCGGCGGTGCCGATTGCGGCATCTGCGGTTGGGACTCGCTTATCGAGGCAGACCTCAACCTGCTGCAGCTGGTCGATCTGGGCTACGGCCTGTGCACCTTTATCGAGGCGGAGCCCGCATGGCGCGCCGGTCAGGCCGAGCGCAACTATGCTCGCCGCGGTTCGCTTCGCGTTGCCACCAAGTACCCGCGCATCGCGAGCGCCTGGTATGCCGAGCGCGGCGTGAATGCCGATATCGTCTCGCTGCACGGCAACATCGAGCTGGGCCCCATTGTCGGCATGACCGATCGCATCGTGGATATTACCGCGACGGGCGCCACGCTGCGCGACAACGACTTGGTCATC
Organism: Collinsella sp.; assembly: GCA_022739635.1. Classification (GTDB taxonomy): domain Bacteria; phylum Actinomycetota; class Coriobacteriia; order Coriobacteriales; family Coriobacteriaceae; genus Collinsella. The sequence continues at coordinate 5,640 of JAIIUG010000043.1, forward strand.
ACCGGCCGCATCATGGACTGCACGGCCCGCTTCTTCGTCAACCCAGGTGCCGCGCGCCTGGATCCGCGCGTACGCAATCTGGCAGATCGCCTGGCCGCCGCCGTGAAGGACAAGCATTTTGAGCCCGTCGCGGGCTCGGCACAATAGCGCGAGCGCGCACGGGCGCCCCCATATCCGGGCTGCGGACCGATTGGCGCCGCCGCTCGGCCTCTCGTTTTTCGAACACAACCTCGACCGATAGGGGATACCGATATGAAGACCATCAAGCTTGCTCCCGGTGAGCGCCTCGTTACCAACCAGCTCAACCGCAAGGGTGTGCTGCCGCAAAACATCGTCGACGCCGCCCGCGATATCGTGGCCAACGTGCGCGCCAACGGCAATGCCGCGGTGCGCGATTACTGCCAGCGTTTTGATGGCGTTGAGCTGCAGAGCTTCCGTCTGCCGCAGGAGCAGATCGATGCCGCGCTCGAAGGCCTCGATCCTGCCTTTGTTGCCGCGTTGGAGAAAGCTGCACGCCAGATCCGCGAGTTCCACCAGCGCGAGGTCGAGCAGAGCTGGTTTACCACGCGCCCGGACGGCACGATGCTCGGCGTTAAGGTGACCCCGCTCGCGGCGGCCGGCATCTATGTGCCGGGCGGTCGTGCGCAGTACCCTTCCACCGTGCTTATGAACGCCATTCCCGCCAAGGTGGCCGGCGTCAAACGCGTGGTCATGGTGACGCCGCCGCAAAAGGACGGCCTGATCAGCCCGTATACGCTTGCCGCGGCAAAGCTCGGCGGCGTGGACGAAATCTATATGGTGGGCGGCGCCCAGGCTGTGGCCGCGCTGGCGTACGGCACCGAGACCATTCCGCGTGTCGACAAGATTACCGGCCCGGGCAACGCCTTTGTTGCCGCCGCCAAGCAGATTGTCTCGGGCGACGTGGGTATCGACATGGTCGCTGGCCCGTCCGAGGTCTGCGTGTTGGCCGATGCCACGGCCAAGCCCATGGTGGTCGCTGCCGACCTGATGGCACAGGCCGAGCACGATCCGCTGGCTGCCTGCTACCTGGTGACTTGCGACGAGCAGTTTGCGCGCGAGGTCGAGGCGGGTATCGACGTTCTGGTGGCGCAGTCCCCGCGCGCCGAGATCACGCGCGCCTCGCTCGATAACGAAGGCACCATCGTGGTGGCCGCCGACATGGCTGCCGCCGTCGAGGCCGTGAACACCGTCGCGCCCGAGCACCTTGAGCTGCACTGCAAGGATGCGATGGGCCTGCTCGGCGGCATTCGCAACGCCGGCGCCATCTTTGTGGGCGCTTGGAGCTCCGAGCCGCTCGGCGATTATGTTGCCGGCCCCAACCACACGTTGCCGACCGGCGGCACGGCCATGTTCTCCAACCCGCTTTCGGTCGAAGAGTTCGTCAAGCGCTCGAGTGTCATTTGCTATACGCCCGAGGGCCTGCTCTCCGACGCTCCCGCGACGCAGCGCCTGGCCGAGGCCGAGGGCCTGTGGGCGCACGCGCTTTCGGCCGCACTGCGCCGCCGCGTGCTGGAGCAGGGCGAGGATGCCGTGAGTGCCGCGTCGCTGGCTGCGGCCGACCTGACTAAGGTTGCCTGGCCGGGCGACGCCGTGGCGACGGTTGCCGAGGGCGTGGACCTGGCGGCTGCAGGCGCAGATGGCGCTGGCGCAACCGGCGGGGAGGCCTAATATGGCCGAACTCACGCCTCGCATGAAGGAGCTTGTCCAGCCTTACCTGGCCGGTATTGAGCCCTACGATCCTAACTTTACGCCCACGCGCATCAACCTTTCGGCCAACGAGAACACCTATCCCGTGCCCGCCGGCGTGCGCGAGGCTGTTGATGCGGCCCTGGCTGCCACACCGCTCAACCGCTATCCCGATCCCATGTCGAACGACCTACGCGACGAGCTTGCTGTTTGGCATGGCGTGACGCGCGAGGGTATCTGCGTGGGAAACGGCGGCGATGAGCTGCTTTATAACTATCTGCTGGCGTTTGGCGGCGCGGGGAGGACCCTGCTCAACTGCCCGCCGTGCTTTAGCGAGTATGCCTTCTTTGCGTCTCTGTGCCAGACCGAGGTGCGCGACGTGTGGCGCGACCCGGCGACCTTTGAGCTCGACCAGACCGCCGTGCTCGTGGCGGCGCCGGAGTGCAACCTGGCCATCGTGACCTCGCCCAACAATCCCACGGGCGACGTGGCACCGCTCGACTTTGTCGCGGCGCTGTGCGATGCGTGTCCCGGCATGGTCATGGTCGACGAGGCCTACGTTGAGTTTGCCGACGATTCGTTTGGCGCGGCCACCACGGCGCAGGGGCTTATCGCCGAGCATCCCAACCTGGTGATTCTGCATACGTTGTCCAAGGCGTTTGGCGCTGCCGGTACGCGTCTGGGTTACGTGATCGCGGCACCCGAAGTCATCGACGTGTTCGCGGCGATTCGCCAGATCTATTCGGTCAATGTGCTGAGCCAGGCGGCGGCACTTGCCTGCGTGCGTGCCCGTGATGCCTACACGCCCGTGGTGGCGCAGGTCGCATCCGAGCGCGAACGCGAGCAGGCCGCCCTGCGCGCGATGGCTGCCGAGGGCATGCCCGTGGAGGCATGGCCGAGCGCGGCGAACTTTGTGCTCGTGCGTACGCCGCACGCCACGCGCGTGCGCGAGCGTCTGCGCGACGAGTATTCGATTTTGGTGCGCGACTTTAGCTATGCGCCGGGGCTTGCGGGCTGTCTGCGCATTACCGTGGGTACGCCGCAGGAAAACGAAGAGGTGCTGGACGCGTTTGCCGCGCTGGTGAAGGAGGAGATGTAGATGGGCCGTTATGCCGAAGTGACCCGTAAGACGGGCGAGACCGATATTGTCGTCAAGCTCGACCTGGATGGATCCGGCGTGTGCGATATCTCGACCGGCGTGCCGTTTTTCGATCACATGCTCAACGCCTTTGGCCGCCATGGTCTGTTTGACCTGACGGTGCACGCGGTGGGCGACGTGGAGGTCGATGCGCATCACACCGTCGAGGACACGGGCATTGTGCTGGGCGAGGCGTTTTGCCAGGCGCTGGGCGACAAGGCGGGCATCACGCGCTTTGCCGACGCGGCGATTGCCATGGACGAGACACTCGTGATGGCCGCTGTGGACATCTCGGGTCGTGGGCAGGCCTACTGCGAGCTGCCCGTGCCGACTGAGCGCGTGGGCAGCTTCGATACCGAGCTGGCCGTCGAGTTCTTCTACGCCTTTGCGCGCGACGCCAAGCTCACGCTGCATGTGCGCGAGCTGGCGGGTGGCAATTCGCACCACATTATCGAGGCCGCCTTTAAGGCCGTGGGCCGCACGATGCGTCACGCCTGCGAGCTGGACCCCCGCGTGCAAGGCATCCCCAGCACCAAGGGCTCACTGTAACCGCCGCAAGGGTAAAACCACCACGAAGGTGCCTGTCCCCTTTGTGGTGGTTTTTGGACAAGATGAGGAGGAGGGGTCGCGTGGGCGAACCGAAGATCGTGGTGGTCGACTACCACAAGGGCAACTTGTCGAGCGTCGTGCGCGGGCTTGCGCGCGCCGGTGCCGCCGCCTGTACATCGGACGACCCGGAGCAGATCCGCCGCGCCGACGGCCTGGTCATTCCGGGCGTGGGCGCGTTCTATGACGCAATCGCCTTTATACGTCAGAGCGGCGAGGCGGACGCGGTGCTCGACGCCGTCGCCGCCGGAACTCCGCTGCTCGGCATCTGCCTGGGCCTGCAGCTGTTTTTTGGGCGCGGAAACGAGGGCGTGCCTGTGGACGAGGGCGCGGACGCGGACGACGACGCCTCCGAGCAGGCTGGCGGTCCCTGGGTCGATGGCCTGGGCATCATGCGCGGCTCGTGCACGCGTCTGGAGTCGAGCCGTCTGAAGGTCCCGCATGTGGGCTGGGATCAGGTGCACATGACGCCTGCCGGTGCGGCCGATCCGTTGCTCGCCGGTTTTGCCGAGGGCGCCAATATGTACTTCACCCACAGCTATGCAGTGGCCGACGACGCCGATGCCGCCGATGTGCTGGCGCGCACGCACTACACGCGGAGCTTCCCGTGCATCGTGCGCCACAGCAACGTGTGGGGTTGCCAGTTCCATCCCGAGAAATCCTCCGCGCTGGGTCAGCGCATCCTTAAGAACTTCGTCAACATCGTCGAGGAGGTTGGCCGATGATCCTGTTTCCCGCAATCGATCTGATCGGCGGCAAGGTCGTGCGCCTGGAGCGCGGCGACCGCAGCCGCTGCAAGGTATATTCCGACGATCCCGTGGCCGTCGCCCGCTCGTTTGCCGAGCAGGGCGCGAGCTGGGTGCACGTCGTTGACCTGTCCGCTGCCTTTGGCGAGGACGAGGACACGTGCGCTGCCAACTCGGCGGCGATCAAGGCTATCTGCGGCGTCGACGGCCTGTCCGTGGACGTGGGCGGCGGCGTCCGCTCGCTCGCGCGCATCGACGAGCTGGCCGGCTATGGTGCTCGTCGTATTGCGCTGGGCACCGTGCTGGTGACCGAGCCGGGTTTTGCCGAGGTGGCAGCGCAAGGCTTTGGCGAGCTGCTGGTGGCTGACATTGCCGCACGCGACGGCCAAGTCAAGGTGAACGGCTGGCGTGATGGCGCGGGCGTGGCGCTCGACGATGCTGCGGCGCAGCTTTCCGAGCTGGGCTTTAAGCATCTGGTATATACCGACATCGCGCGCGATGGCATGCAGACGGGCATCGATGTGGCGGTGTATCGCCATGTTGCCGAGGTCGCGGGATTTCCCGTCGTGGCTTCGGGCGGCATCTCGACGCTCGACGACATCCGTGCGCTCGCCGCGGTGGGCGAGGGCGCGATTGAAGGTGCCACCACCGGCCGTGCGCTCTACGAGGGCAACTTTACGCTGGTACAGGCGTTGGCCGCTGCCCGAGGGGAGGAGTAGCCCATGCTTGCCAAGCGCGTGATTCCCTGTCTGGATGTTAAGGACGGCCGCGTGGTCAAGGGCGTCAACTTTGTGAGCCTGCGCGATGCGGGCGACCCGGTGGAGCTGGCCCGTGCCTACGATCGCGAAGGTGCAGACGAGGTCGTCTTCCTGGACATTGCCGCCACGAGCGACAACCGCGCAACGACCATCGAGATGGCGGCGCACGCGGCCGAGGAGCTCGCTATTCCCTATACCGTGGGCGGCGGTTTCCGCGACCTGGCGGGCATGCGAACCATGGTGGCGGCCGGTGCCGACAAGGTGTCGCTCAACTCTGCCGCCGTGCGCGACCCGTCGCTGATCAGCCAAGCTGCCGCGGTGTTTGGCAGCCAGGCCGTGGTCGTGGCGATCGATGCCAAGCGCGTGAGCCTGCCCGGTCAGCCGGATGCCGACAAGTGGGAGGTCTTCACGGCGGGCGGTCGCAACGCCACGGGTATCGATGCGGTTGCGTGGGCCGAGGAAGCGGCTCGTCGCGGCGCCGGTGAGATCTTGCTCACCAGCATGGATCGCGACGGCACCAAGGCTGGCTTCGACCTGGCACTCACCCGCGCCGTGGCGCGCGCAGTGCCAATCCCGGTGATCGCAAGCGGCGGCGTGGGCACGCTCGAGCATTTTGCCGAGGGCGTGATCGAGGGCGAAGCCGACGCCGTACTGGCGGCCAGCGTCTTTCACTTTGGAACCTTCAGCATTCGCCAGGTGAAGGAGTATATGGCCTCTCAAGGCATCCCTGTCAGGTTGGACTTCTAGCGCTGCGGCTTGCCCAGGCGCCCGACCTTCCGGCTCCAACCCTCCTCGCGTACTTAAGTACGCGTCGTCGGGCTTGTCGCTCGGAATCTCGGGCACCTGGACAACCCTCGCCGACCTGCGAAGTTTGAATTTTGGGAGAGAAATGGAAGAGATAACCGATCCTTCAAAACTAACGTACGACGCCCGCGGGCTGATTCCTTGTGTGGTTCAGCAGTATGACACCGGTGAGGTGCTTATGGTTGCTTGGATGAACGAGGAGTCGGTGGGGCTCACGCTTAAGACCGATACCACGTGGTTTTGGAGCCGCAGCCGCCAGGAGCTCTGGAACAAGGGCGCGACGAGCGGCAACATGCAGGAGGTCAAGGAACTCTGGGCCGACTGCGATAGCGATACGCTGTTGGTCAAGGTCGACTCTCCGGGCCCGGCCTGCCATACCGGCAACCGTACCTGCTTCTTTAAGCGCGTGGAAGGGGGAACGCGATGAAGGTCGTGACGCCGTTCGAAGTTGCCGACTGCAACGCCGAGCTCCTCCGCGCGGGCGTGCCGTGCCGCGTGCACCTGACCGATGCCTGCGGGGCGCAGTCGCTTTGGCTCGAGGCCGAGAAGGAAGGGCTCGATGAGGCCCATGCCGTTATCGTCGAGTTCTTTGAGAAAAAGGGCGCAAAGCCTCGGTTCGATGAGACCGGTACCTACTTTACGCTGCAGTAACGAGAGGAAATAACCATGGGAGTCAGAACAGCTAACGTGCAGCCGGGAAACATCGGCGAGACGCTGACGGGACTGGCCGAGGTGATTCACGGTCGTCGCGACGCGTCGCCGGAGGAGAGCTATACCGCCCGCCTGCTGACCGATGTCGAGGACGAGCTGCTCAAGAAGCTTGCCGAGGAGGCGAGCGAGGTGATCATGGCCTGCAAGGACAACGACCACGACCACATTCGCTACGAAGCCGGCGACCTGATCTACCACCTACTCGTGACGCTCGAACGCTACGGCATCACCCTCGACGAACTGGCCGGCGAACTCAACGCTCGCCGCCACTAGTCATTGGGGACGTTCTTAAACGACTAGTCGTTAGGGACAGTCTTTCGGGAGTTGCCAATGAAATAGAAGTTGCGGTGGAATAGTTCTTGTTTGACGGTCTTAGGGCCATAAACAGGAACTATTTCACCGCAACTCATGAAGGGATGGCTAGGCGAGGGGCGTGGATTCCCATTCGCCGGTGAGGTGGGGGATGTCGAAGGTCCGATAGCCGCAGTCGTAGGCGTGGGCCTGGGCCTCGCGGATATTCCAGCAGATGTCGCAGGCGCGGTGCGCGTCCGAGCCAAAAGTAATCGGCACCTCGGCATGGGCGAAGCGACGCAAAAGCCCGGTCGCGGGATAGTAGTCGTCCAGGCCCTTGCGCGGCGCGGCGGTCGAGACCTCAACGCGGCGGCCCGTGTCGTGGGCGCACTCGGCCATCTGCTGCCAAAACGGCGCGGGGTCAAAGTCGGGTGCAAAGCCGTCCTTCGAAAAGCGCATGACCAGGTCGGGATGGGCCATCGCGTCAAAGTTGAGTGAGCTTTCGCAAGCACGGCACCAGTCGTCGACGTAGCACTCCCACACGCCGCGCACGCCTAAGTTTTCCCAAACATGCAGGTTGGTATCGTCGTCGATCCAACCGCAAAGGGAATCGGGTGTATCGGGGCGCGCGACGTCCTCTGTCCCTGCCGTGCCCGCGGCGCCTGCCGCAATATCGCCCGGGTTGCCAATCCAGTGCACGCTGCCCAGACGTACGACGGCGCCCTGGGACCAGTGCTCTACCAAGGGCTCGCAGCCCTCGTACCAATCGCATTCAAAACCGTAGATAAAGGTGAGCTCTGGCGCAATCTGCGCGGCGAGTTTGCGGGCGTCCTCAAAGGCCAGACGATGTGCCGGCAAGTCGCCCTCGACGACCTGCACCTCGCAGTTAGCATCCATACTGGCAGGCAGGGTGAGGTGGTCGGTCGAGACCATGACACGGCATCCGGCAGCAGCGGCGGCACGGACGTTGTCCTCAAACGAGGCGTGCCCGTCCGAGAACGAGGTGTGGGTATGGCAATCGACCAGCGGGCAGGCGGGCATGGCGACTCCTTTGCATTTGGTGAATCCGCTCCATTGTAATGGTGCAGCTCTCAACACGCCGCGCACGCCGGAGCTCGAAATCGACCGGAAAGACTGCGCGGCGCGTGCCGGCGCCGGCGACTACTTGCTTCGTGCCGCCGCGCGTTTGGCCTGCACTGTTACCATTGCGTGTCTCACGGCGGTGATGGGGCGATAGCGGATCATACGCGGTCCCGACCAGCGCATGACCTCGCGGATCTTCTCGCGTATGGCAGGCCGGTAACAATGCGAAGGACAGGCCGAGCAAAATGTCTTGGTGCCCATGTGCGGGCAGTGCTCAATGCGCGCGATGGCGTATTTCTGCAGCTCGGTGCATTCGGGGCAGAGCGTAATGGTCCGAAGGCCGAGCTTCACGCGCACGGACTCATCGTCGCCAGCCTGTTCGACCGCATGCCCGCCGCCATGATGCCCACGACACCATAGCGCAATCATCTGCGACACCATCTGGGCCTCGCGCTCACGTTTGCGTGCCAGCTCCGGTGTGTCGACCGGGCGCGCCATTAGCTCAGCCTCCCGTGCTCGACCGAAAGCGAGAAATCGGCAAACGCGCAGGTGCTGGCACGGTGGCTCACGAGCACAATGGTCTTGCCGCGGCGCTTGAGCTCGTCGATTGCCTGCATCACGGACGCCTCGTTGAGAGCATCGAGCGCGCTGGTGGGTTCGTCGAGCAAGATGAAGGGTGCGTCGTTGAGGAAGATGCGCGCAAGGCCGATGCGCTGGCGCTCGCCGCCCGAAAGCGAGTCGCCCAGCTCGGCAACGGGCGTGTCGAGTCCCTGCGGCAGACGGTCGATGAGCGTGGTGAGTGAGGCGGAGCGGCAAGCGTCGAGCAGCTCGGCATCGGTGGCGCCGGCGCGCGCGACCAGCAGGTTCTCGCGCACGGTGCCGCAGAACAGATGTGTGTCCTGGGTCATATAGGCCTCGTGGCTGCGCAGGCTCGCCGTGTTGATGTGGCGGGCATCGACGCCGCTCACCGTGATGGTGCCGGCTGCGGGGTCCCAAAAGCGCATGAGCAGCTTAAGCAGCGTCGACTTGCCCGAGCCCGAGCGCCCCATGATGCAGGTCATGGTACCGGGCGCAAAGATGCAGGTCACGTCGTCGAGGATGAGACTCGCAGCGGTGTCGTTCGCGACCTGCTCTGTGGCGCCCGCACCGCCCGCGTCCACGCCGCCCGCATAGCTAAAGCTCACATGCTCGGCTGCGGCGCCGGCAAACTCAACGTTCTGTCCATCGGCGACCTCGGCGCACTGGGGCTGCTCGTCGAGCAAATCGAGCACGCGTGCGCCCGAGGCGAGCGTCTCCTGCAGTGAGGCGCCCAGGCGGCTCACGGCCATCACCGAGCCAAACGACGACACAAAGGTAAAGACGGCGACAAACGCTGCGGCAAAGTCAATCGTTCCCGCAGCCACCAGCTGCAGCGCACGCCCGAGCATCACCAGATTAGCCGCAAGAATAAGCGCATCGGCTACGGCCTCGCTGACCGCCTGGCGGCGCTTGAGGCGCGCGTCCACGGCGCCGACTTGCTCGGTCAGCTTGCCCAGGGCACGGCTGCGATCGGTGCCACCGGCAAACTGGATGGTCTCGCCCGCGCCGCGCAGACTGTCGAGTACAAAGGCGCCCAGCTTACCGGCGCCCTCGCGGCTCTGGCGGCCGGTGGTGCCGCATGCCTTGGCCGAGACCAGGGGCAGCAGCACGCCCAGGACCGCGTAGGCCACGAGCGCGATGCCCGCGAGCTCGGGGCTCACAGCCAGCAAAAAGCCCTCAAACACAACGGTGCAGACCAGAGCTATAGCAATGGGCGAGATGGTGTGCGCGTAGAAGACCTCGAGCAGCTCGATATCCGAGGTGACCAGGCTCACGAGCTCGCCCTTGCCGCGGCCCTCGAGCTTGGCGGGGGCGAGCTGGCGCAGGGCGCCAAACACCAGGTCGCGAATGTGTGCGAGCAGACGGAATGCGATGTAATGGTTGCAGAGCTGCTCGCCGTAGTGGAGCGGCCCGCGTGCGATGCCGCAGGCGGCACAGGCCGCGCATGCTGCGATCAGACCAAGCCCCAAGGCGTTGCTGCCCAGCGCGGCCATAAGGCCAAGGGCGCCAAAGGCCGGCACGAACGCGGCAGTGAGCATGCCAATGCTGCCCAGCGCGACGGCTAGCACAAGCCAGCCGGCAAGCGGTCGGACGAGCCCCATCATGCGCCACATGATGGACGGTGCCGAGCGACGGGCGCGGCCGGAGTCAGTGGCCGCGGCAGCGGAAGACGAGCCAGCACCGTTGAGGCCATCGGTACAGGCAGCGCTGCTGTCAACAGCCTCAACCGCGCCGGCATCCTCGGCATCACCCTCCGCATACGCATATGCCGAGAGCTGCTCCTGGCTGTTCCACATGCGCGCGTAGGCGCCCGCGCCGGCAAGAAGTTTGTCATGGGTGCCGCGCTCGGCAATACGGCCACGCTCCAGCACCAGGATCTGATCGGCGTCTACGATCGTCGATAGGCGGTGTGCCACCACAATTACAGTGTGCCCGCCGGCAAGCGACGCGATGACCTCGCCGATCGCGGCCTCACTTGCGGCATCGACGTTGCTCGTAGCCTCGTCAAACACATAGATGGGCGAGTCGTGCAGCAGGGCGCGGGCCATGCACACGCGCTGGCGCTGGCCGCCCGAAAGGTTGGTGCCGCCCTCGTTAATCACCATGTCGAGCCCGCCGTTGGCCTGCACAAAGGCCGCCACGCGCGTGCGGTCGAGCGCGCGCAAAAGCTCGGTATCGGTGGCGTTGGGCTGGGCGAGCAGCAGGTTGTCGCGCAGGGTGCCGGCAAACAGGTAGCCGTTGGTGGGCACCAGGGTGACGGCGCGCATGAGTGAGGCAGCCGTGGCATCGCGCAACTCGACGCCGCCGATGCGAACGCTGCCACGGTAGGCACCCTTGCGGCCCGCGATAATCCCCGCGAGCGTGGACTTGCCGCCGCCGCTTTCGCCCACGAGTGCCACGAGCGAGCCGTGTGCAATGGTCGCGCTGACGCTGTCCAGCACCGTGCGGTCGCCGTATGCATAGCTCACGCCCGCGAGTTCGATATCGCCGCGACCGTCAAGCTCAACATCGCCGCGCTCGGGCTCGGGCGTATCCAAAATGCCAAACATGCGGCGCGAGGCGGCCATGCCATTCATGGCCGTGTGGAACAGCGATCCCAGGCGGCGCATAGGCAAAAAGAACTCCTGCGACAGAAAGACGATGAGGAAGGCAGCCTCAAAGCCGATCTTGCCCGTGGCGAGTTGCAGCGCGGCTACGATAATGCCGAGCGCGGCGCCCATATAGACGACCAGGTCCATAACGCAAATGGAGCGCAGCTGCATCACCAGCAGGCGCATGGTCGCTGTGCGGAAACGCTCGGACTCGGCGTTGATGCGCTCGTGCCAGCTGCGATCGGCCTGGTAGACCTTAAGGGTGGTGAGACCCTGCACGGCCTCCAGGAACATGCCGCCAAGATCGACATAGCTGCCCCAGTACTCGGCACCGATCTTTTTGGCGTTGCGCATGACCATCATGATGGAGACGGGGATGACCGGAACGCAGGCGAGCAGCAGCGCGGCGGGAAGACCCGCCTGGCCCACGAGTAGCACAAACAGCGTGATGGGCGCCAAGCCGGCAAAGAAGAGCTGCGGCAGGTAACCGCCAAAGTACACCTGGAGTTGCGTGGCGCCCTCGACGCTGGTCTGGACGGCCTCGGCGGTGGGGACGGTTTCGGTGTAGGAGGGGCCGAGTGCGGTGAGCTTGTCGTAGACGAGCGAGCGCACGCGGCGGACGGCCTCGAACGCGGCTTTGTCGCCGGCGCGTTGGGCCAGGTAGATGGAGGCGGCGCGCACGATGATGGCGGCGGCGAGCGGCAAGGCCGCCTGTGCGAGGGCATCGACGGCGAGCGCGGCGGAAAGACCGTCCGTGACGATGCCGCCCAAGATGCGCGCAAGCACCCACATCACCGTGATGTTTGCCATCAGCGCGATCCACTTAAACAGGACGCTTGCCATAATGTAGGGCGTTGCCTGCGGAACCAGGGAGAAGAGCCGCTTCTCGAACATGAAACCTCCTATGCTGTAACGGTGCCGGATGGGGTTCTCGGCAGCCGCTTAGTTAGCCAAATGCAACTAGAGTAACATCGTGCAGCGGGTAAGTATGCCGAGGGTTATTTTTTGGCCGATGAACTGCGTGGAAAGTTCAAAATTGTTGAATGCAGCGAACTTTATGGTGGACGGAGCGCGGGCGCAATTCTGATCGTGTGCGGCCCCGCTCCAAAACGTGTACGTCAGCCTCCAAGAGCTGCAAAAAATGACATGTTTGGAGGCTGACGTACATGTTTGGATGGGGGCGAGGGCGGCGACGGACGAAAGTCACGCCTGTGCCACGTCCGATGTGCTAGCGTTTGGGTGAATAAAACGAGCCCGTGCGGAAAGGATCCGGACCGTATGCAACGTGGAAGTACATCTCCGCTGTCCCGCGAGACCGATGC
>JAIIUG010000171.1:0-1811 GCA_022739635.1 Collinsella sp.
GCGCTCGCGCGGCGCGCTACGAGCGCGAGCGCGAGCGCGCTTCCCGCCGTGGCACCGACGAGCATGAGGCTCTGCGGGTTGGGAAGCAGGCCGGCGAGGTCGCGCGAGACCCACTGCGGCAGGTACTCGCTGACGAGTGCACAGGCCCCGCCGCCCTTGAGCGGGAACGCGGCGTAGGTGAGGCCCGAACCCCCGCCCTCGATCTCCACTGTGCCCGGATCCGCGGCGAGTGCCGTACGGGCCATTTCCGTCGCGTCCTCGAGCCGCGAGCTCTCGAGGTCAGTCATCAGCACGTATCCGTCCTTGTTCAGGATGAGGTAGTGGTACGCCGTCGGCACGTCCTGCTGCCCGCAGACGCCGTCGCGTGCCAGGCCCTCCGCGACCTCGCGCGCATTGGCCGGCCCCCAGCTTGCCTCGTAGACGAAGCCCGCGTTGATCGCCACGGAGAGCACCATGAACGAGGCGAGCCACGCCGTGGCGACCGCCGCGAACGCGTAGGCGAAGTAGCGCGCGATGACAAAGGAGAGCGGCATGCCGCCGCGACCTCGCGCCCCGATCCTCAGAGCTGCCACTTGTACCCCATCCCCCAGACGGTCGCGATCGGATCGGCACCGGCCTCGGAGAGTTTCCTCCGGGCGCGGCTGATCTGCATGGATATGGCCGCGTCGTCGGCGTCGCTCTCCCAGCCGAGCACCGCCTCGCGTATCTGCGCGCGGCTCATGACCTGGCCGGGGTGGCGCGCGAGGTACTCGCAGATGGCGTACTCGGTAGGCGTGAGCGGCACGGCCTTGTCGCCCACGGCGAGGCCGCGCGCCCCGAGGTCGATCCGCACCTCCCCGAAGGAGAGGGCGTGCGAGCGCGGCCGGCGCTCACGGCGAAGATGGGCCGCGACCTTGGCGCGCAGTTCCGCGGCCCCGAAGGGCTTGCGGACGTAGTCGTCGGCGCCCAGGCCGTAGGCGGCCACGGCATCCTCCTCGGCCACGCGCGCGGTCAGGAAGACGATGGGGCCGTCGAAGTCCGGGCGGATCTGCCGCACGAGCTCGAAGCCGTCGAGCCCCGGCATCATGACGTCGCAGAGCACGAGGTCGAAGCGCGAGAGGTCCATCCCCGGGACCGCCGTCGGGTCCGCCGCCCTGACGACCTCATGGCCGTCACGGCCGAGGATGCGCGCGAGCGCGTCGAGGATCGCCCTTTCATCATCCACTGCCAGTATCCTCGCCATGTTGACCTCCTGAAACTCTCGTCGAAATTGTACTAACGCCGCGCTCAGCGGTCCAGAGCCATGCGCGCAGCCACGGGTGCCTCGACGGCGTCGAGCAGGACATTCCCGCCCAGGACGAGCGCTGCGGAGAGGAAGACGAGCATGGCGGCGAGCGGCCTCCTACGCATCTGCTCTCCCGTTCTCGAACCGGCAGAACCAGGCGAAAAGGACGGCGGCGGCTGCCAGGGTGAGCGCGAGGCCAGCGAGCGCAGTCGTGAGGAGAGGGCCCGCCGCACGTGCGGCGTCGATGAAGGCCTCTACCCCGAGCGACCCCAGGCGCGCGGGCCAGGCGAGCGGCACCCGGCTCAGGGGCGTCGCCAGGGCACCGGTGAGCTCGCCGGTCATGAGGCCGTGCGCAAGTCCGCCCACTGAGAAGAACGCGAGGAGCATCCCCGCCGCGCCGGCGCCGATGGCGGCGTTGCGGCCGAGGCGCAGGGCCACGCCGAGCCCCAGCGCGTAGAGGGGCAGGCTGCCCAGCACGATGCCCGCCCAGGCGGCCGCAAGCGGAGCGGGCCCGAGCGGCAGGCGCCCGGCGACGGCGAGCACGGCC
>JAIIUG010000044.1:0-17892 GCA_022739635.1 Collinsella sp.
CAAGGCGAGGAAGACTGAACCTGGCCCAAAAACGATCGCTGAACCGTCGTGACGTAGCCCGTACCGTGGCAGCGACTGCACTGCTTTTCCTGTGCACCCTCGGCCCTACCGGTACCGTTGCAGTCCTCGCAAGGAGCAAGGCGATCATAGCTGATCGTCTTTTTGCAGCCAAGTGCAGCTTCCTCGAGCGTCACCGAAAGCGAGATGGCCATATCGCGACCGCGACGGCGCTCGCGACGGCTGCGGGCACCACCGCCGGCGCCGCCGCCAAAGAACGACGAGAACAGGTCGTCCATGCCCATGCCGCCAAAGATGTCGTTGATGTCGACATAGCCGGAGCCACCAGGGCCATCGGCAGTGCCAAAGCGATCGTAGTTGGCACGCTTCTGCTCATCGGAAAGGACAGAATAGGCCTCGTTGAGCTCCTTGAACTTGGCCTCGGCCTCGGGGTCGTCCGAAACATCCGGGTGTACCGTACGGGCTTTCTTTAAAAACGCGCGCTTAATGGTCCGCGCGTCGGCGTCCTTATCGACGCCAAGTACCTCGTAGTAATCCCTATTTTCCGACACGACCGAATCCTTCCGACTTTCAATATTGTCACAGTGCGTCCTATACCCATGCAGGGCCGGCCGCAAACAGAGGGTTTGATGTTATTGCATCCCGTAGGGCGAAAGCATCGCGCGCTGCGAGCAGCTCGCAAACCACACCGACACGAGCGCGAACATGAAGCCGTTGGCAAAACCGTTGGCAAACTGCATCGCGCCACGCTTCCACCACAGCAGGCTACGGTGAAGTACCCCATCCGAGAGCACCATGAACAGGCCCATGGCAAACGGAATAAAACACATCACGGCAAAGGCCGAGAACACGCCCGAGATGGCCGACAGCACCAAAAACGGCGCGACAATGCCCATCAGGTAAAAGCCGGTACGGGCCTTGCCCTCCAAGCGCTCGGCCTCCACATGGGCGCGACCGACCAGGTCACCACCCGTGGCGCCATTGGTACCGGCATGGCCCATGCCGCTAATGCGAACCTCGTCGCCGTCGTGCGTGCCGGCAGGAAACTCAATCGTTTGCTCGGAGGTCACGCGGGTACGACCGCTGCCGCCGCAATCGGGGCACGGATCGGCTACGACCTTGCCCGAGCCGCCGCACTCGGGGCAAACCGACTGAAACGTGCCAGCGCCAAACAGGAAGGACAGGTCCACATCGATATGGCCGCGTCCGCCACAGCTTGGGCAGGTATGGGCATGCTCGGAGGAGACAGAACCCGAGCCGCCGCAGTGTCCGCACGTATCGAATCGCGTGTAGCGAACGGTTTTGCGGGCACCGCCCTTGGCCTCCTTGGCATCGAGCTTAATGTCGACGACCACGTTGGCACCGCTTTCGGGATTGTATGCTGCCCGCCCGCGACGCGGCTGGCCCCAAGCGCCGCCAAAGGGAAAACCGCCCTCAAAGGGATTGCCGTACCCGGCGCCGCCGGCGTAACCGCCACCATAAGGCGAAGCCGTAGGAGCGCCGGCGAAGGGATTGCCCGAGCGCATGGCGTCATAGCGCGCACGCTTCTGCTCATCCGAAAGCACGGCGTAGGCCTCGGAAACCTCTTTGAACTTTTCCTCGGCACCCGGCTCTTTATTGACGTCCGGATGGAGCTTACGGGCCTTCTGCTGAAAGGCCTTTTGAATATCACGCGAGGTGGCGTCCTTGGAGACACCGAGAATCTCGTAGTAATCTTTTTCGTTCATCGTCGCCATGTACGGCAACCTCCTGCTCACAGCAGCGTATATCTTGCGGTAATTCTACCCGAGCGGCCTATGCTAGACCCCAAAACAGCTCGAACAGAACATTTCCATCGAGCCAGCCCAGATGGGTCGGCGCCAGACGAGCTCGAACATGGCCCGCGACGACATCTGCCGAAGTGAAGGGTCCCTCATGACCCCAGAGCGTCTCGGGCACCCAAGTGGCAAGACCCAATTCGAGCGCGCGATCGCAGGCAGCTGCCAGCTCGCCCGTTGGGATGACGCAAGCTGCACGAGCCAACAGGTCGGACGCAACACCGCGCGTCATGCGACAGGCGAGCATCAGGTCCTCTGCCGCTGCCTCGCGCTGCGACAGATATTCGGCCTCGAACGCCGTCGCGTCATCGTCACGTTGCACCAGACGCACGCGGTACGCATCGCCTCGAGAAGACACGCCGGGGAACAAACCTGCAAGACGGTCGAAATCCTCGTCATCGAGCATGCCCGCGGCAGAACGACCCAGGCCCAGGTAGCCCCGTCCGGTCCAGTAGGCAATGTTATGGGCGCACTCATGGCCGTCGAGCGCGTAGCTTGCCACCTCATACGGATGATAGCCGGCCGCACCCAGGCGCTTACGCGCCGCGTCCATGCACGAAGCCTGAAAATCCTCGTCGGGCTCGAGAGACTCGTCACGGCACGCCATGCGATAGAGTGGTGTGCCCTCCTCGAGAGTGAGCGGGTACACCGATACATGATGCGGCGCCGCCGCCAGCACGCCATCGAGCGTGCTCCGCCAGCTTGCGGCCGTCTGCCCGGGAAGGCCGCACATCAGGTCGCACGACACATCGAGGCCAGCGTCCTTCACCGTCGCGATAGCCGCAAGTGCCCGATTAGCATCGTGAATGCGGCCAATAGCAGCCAGCTCGGTATTTTCGAGGGTTTGCACGCCAAGAGAGATGCGCGTGACGCCCGCCTCGGCAAGCGCGGTGGCGAGCTCAGCGGTCAACGACTCAGGATTGGCTTCGCAAGTAAACTCAACGGGCTTGCACCACATGGAGATACGGCGGGCAAGTTCTACCAGACGCTCCCCCGCCAGCGACGGCGTGCCGCCGCCAACATAGACGGTGCGGATCTGTGCAAGCGCGCCTGCGTCTCCAAAGGCATCGAGGCGCGCATACAGCTGCTCAAAATAGGCATCGAGCACAGCGCTCAGGTCGCACGGAGCAAAACTGCGCGAGTCAAAGTCGCAGTACCGGCACTTTTGGGCGCAAAACGGCACGTGCACGTACAGCGCGGTAACGGCCACCCTTAGGCCTCCAGCGGATGAGCGGGCACCGACTCACCGGCGGCAAGCGCGGCCTCGCAGGCCACCACATCGCGCTCGATATCATCGACCAGCGCCATAAACTCCTCGTACGTAGAGCAACGCACCACCTGAGCGCGCCAGGCGGCGGCATGGGGCATGCCCTTTAAGTACCAGCTTGCGTACGTGCGGGCACGCGACATGAGCGGCAAAAGCTCGTGCGTCAACGTCAGGTGCTCACGCAGGGCCTCCAGGCGCTCGACCGAGGAGCGAGAAGGAACCGGCGTGCCATCGAGTGCAAGGGCTCGGGCATCGCCGAACACCCACGGATTGCCGTAGATGCCGCGCGCGATAAACACCGCGCTGGCACCCGAGCCGTGCAGATGTTCAGCAGCGTCCTCGGCCGAGAACACATCGCCCGAACCAATCACGGGAATCTCGACAGAATCGGCAACCTCATCGACGACCGACCAGTCGGCCTGGCCCGTGTAGAGCTGCGTGGCGCAACGACCATGCACGGCGACTGCGGCAGCCCCTGCGCCCTCAAGCATGTGGGCAAACGTCGCGGCATTACGGTCCTCGGCATAAAAGCCCTTGCGAATCTTGACGGTCACGGGCACGTGCGCCGCGCCCACCGTGGCCTCGACGATCTTCTCCGCCAGGTCGGGCGTGCGCATGAGCGCCGAACCCTCGCCCTTGGTAACAACCTTGCGGGCGGGGCATGCCATATTGATATCGATGAGCGACAGGCGATCGCCAACGCGCTCCTCGACGGCGGCCACGGCGCTCGCAAACTGATCAGGTTTGGAGCCAAAGAGCTGCACGCAAATCTGCTGCTCCTCGTCGGCCGGCAGCACCAGGCGCCACGTTTTGTTGCTGGCATAGGCAAGGCCTGCCACGCTCACCATCTCGCTGTAGGCAAGGTTGGCACCGCGGCGGCGACACATGATGCGATAGGCGGGGTCGGTAACGCCCGCCATGGGAGCCATAAGGAACGGCTGCTCGGCATAAGCACCCAGCAGCCGCTTGCTGTATTCAGAAAGCGCCATGGACCTACTCGTCCACCTTGAGGATCGCCATAAAGGCCTCCTGCGGGACCTCGACCGAGCCGATGGCCTTCATGCGCTTCTTGCCCTCTTTCTGCTTCTCGAGCAGCTTGCGCTTACGCGAAATATCGCCGCCGTAGCACTTGGCAAGCACGTCCTTGCGACGCGCCTTGACGGTGGAACGGGCGATGATCTTGTTGCCGATAGCACCCTGGATAGGCACCTCGAACAGCTGACGCGGGATGATCTCCTTGAGCTTGTCGCACAGGCCACGGGCCAGGCCATATGCCTTGTCCTTATGGACGATAAACGACAACGCGTCCACTTCGTCGCCCGAAAGCAGGATGTCGAGCTTGACGAGCTCGGAGGGGCGATATTCGTTGAACTCGTAGTCGAGCGAGGCGTAACCCTTGGTGCGGCTTTTGAGCTGATCGAAGAAGTCCAAAATGAGCTCGGCGAGCGGCATATCGAAGCGCATCTCGACCGATTTGCTCGTCAGGTGGATCATGTCAGTCGTGACGCCGCGGTGCTCGATGGCGAGCTGCATTACGGCACCCGTGTACTCAGGCGGGCAGATGATCTTTGCCTTGAGGTAGGGTTCCTCGATACGTTCGATGCGCGTGGCCTCGGGAAGGTCCTGCGGACTGCGGACATCGATCATTTCGCCGTCGGTCTTGTAGACGCGATAGTCAACCGAGGGACTCGTGGCAATGAGGTCCAGGTTGAACTCGCGCTCCAGGCGTTCCTTGACGACTTCCATGTGCAGCAGGCCCAGGAAGCCCACGCGGAAGCCAAAGCCGAGCGCCACCGAGGTCTCGGGCTCCCACACCAACGACGGGTCGTTGACGTGCAGCTTATCGAGGGCGTCGCGCAGATTCTCGTAGTCCTTGTTGTCGATGGGGAACAGGCCCGTATAGACCATGGGCTTGGCCTCGCGATAACCGGGAAGCGGCTCGGGGCAGGGGTTCGACGCCCACGTAAGGGTATCGCCCACGCGAACGGCCTCGGGGTCCTTCAGACCCGTGACCACATAGCCGACCTCGCCGACGGTCAGAGCATCGACCGGCGTCTCGGCAGGGCGCTTGACGCCCACGCCGTCGACCAAGAAGTCGCCCTTTGCCTGCATCATGCGCAGGGTGTCGCCCTTTTTGATGGAACCGTCAAAGACACGCACCGTGGCGACAACGCCGCGGTACTCATCGAAGTACGAATCCAGAATAAGTGCCTTAAGAGGGGCATCTGCATCGCCCTTGGGAGGCGAGATCAAAAAGACGATGGACTCCAGCAGATCGTGGATGCCCTCGCCGGTCTTGCCCGACACGCACACGGCATCGTCGGCGGGAATGGCCAGATCGTCTTCGATCTCAGTCTTGACCTCGTCGGGGTGCGCCGAGGGAAGGTCAATCTTGTTGATGGCCGGAACAATGTCCAAGTTGGCGTTCATGGCGAGCGTCGCGTTGGAAACGGTCTGCGCCTCGACGCCTTGAGTGGCGTCCACGACGAGCACCGCGCCCTCACAGGCTGCCAGCGAACGCGAGACCTCGTAGGTGAAGTCCACGTGGCCCGGCGTATCGATCAGGTTGAACTGATACGTCTCGCCGTCGTCGGCGTCATAGGATACGCGGACGGCATTGGACTTGATCGTGATGCCGCGCTCGCGCTCGATGTCCATCGTGTCAAGCAGCTGCGACTCCATGTCGCGCTCATCGACGGTATGGGTGAGCTCGAGGATGCGGTCACTGATCGTGGACTTGCCATGGTCGATATGCGCAACGATCGAGAAGTTGCGGATGTGGGAAATGTCAATTGAAGTATTCATGCGGACTATCTTACCCGAGCGGTACAAAAAATGGAGCCTGTTCCATAAAACAGGCTCCATTTATGCGCGTAATCTGTGTGATGTGAAATTTACAACTTAGGCGTTGATGCTGTTCACGAGCTTGGCAAGACCGGACTTACGGTTGGAAGCCTGGTTCTTGTGGATGACATGCTTAGCGGCAGCCATGTCGAGACGCTTGGTGACGGTCTTGAGGGCAGCCTGGGCCTTCTCGGCGTCGCCCTCGGCGACGGCGGACTGGACGTGCTTGGTCAGCGTCTTGAGCTCGGACTTGACAGCCTTGTTACGCATGCGAGCTGCCTCATTGGTGCGGATACGCTTCTTCTGAGACTTGATGTTTGCCACTTCTGGAGTTCCTTTCGAGTTCCTTGCAAAAAATGTATGACACCTCTGAGACACGGTGAGGTCATGCAAGCGCCTACTATAGCACGCTCCCCCTCAAAGGGATAGAACGAATTTGTCAAATAGGCAGGTATCATCACGATTTTCTCAAGATGTTCGTAATCCAGAGCAAAAGCGCGGTCTGAGAATCGGCCGAACCCTTGAGCGCGAGTTCAACATCGACGGCGCCCTCGAGCGCGGCAACGAGCTCGGTCATCGAAAAACGACGCGCCCAGGTAAGGTGATTCTTGACCTGCCAGGCCTGAAGCTTGAGCGTCGCGGCGAGCTCACGCCCCTGCCCACGCCCATCGAGCGCCTTGGCAACGATCAGCTCACGGATGCGACCGCATAGCAGTGTGTAGGTCCACACGTAGCTCTTAGAGGGCAAAAGCTTAAAGAGCTCGAGCGAACGCCGCATATCGCGAGCCGAAACGGCGTTGAGGAAGTCCCAGGGCTGAACCTCGGCCGTACGCACGATCCAACGCTCCACGTCGGCAAGCTCAATCTGGGGCGCCTCGACCATCTGGGCGAGCTTTGCCAGGTCGTTATCGAGCATGCGCGTGTTTTCTCCCGAACGCGAGACGAGCTCCTCGGCAGCAGCCGTCGAGATGGACTTACCGTGCTGCGTCGCCATCTGCTGAACGCGGCGCGGCAGTTCCCAACGCTTGGTACCCGAGCAATCGACGATAGCCTTCTTGTCGATCTTAGCGATTGCCTTATACAGGCGCGTGTTCTTGGCGAGCGAATCGGCGATGATAAGGCAAACCGTCGTGGGGCTTGGACTCGTCAGATACTCGACAAGCGGCTCGGAGACCGCTTTAGCAAGCTTTGAGCAGCCGTCAAGGATTACCAGGCGAAACTCGCTGCCCATGGGAAAGGTGTTGAGCGAGCCGATGATCGACTCGATATCGGGGTCTTTCGTCATGTCGCGTTCATCGAGGTTGAACTCAACCATACCCGACTTTTCCAAGCGAGCTTTCATACGCGAGACGGCGTGGTCGCGTTTGACTCCGTCGGTACCGACGATCAGATATGCCGGCAGCAGACCGGTTTCGGACATTGCGCTCCCCTCTCGCAGACTCTCGAATTCGTACCGTGCCATTTTAGCCCAGGGGCACACCGCGCGCCAACGATGTCATCACGGCCGCTGGCATCGCATGTCAAAGCCCTTCGCGGTCGGCGAAACGGTAATGTCTCCTTGTTCGATGGTGCATGCGAACGCGCCGCCCACATCGCGAACCGCATCGATGCAGGCATCGGATGGATGGCCGTAGCGGTTGCCCTCACCCGCACTCGCGATAGAGAGCTCGGGCTTAAGCGTCTCCAGTAGGTCTATGTCGACGGAAACTTTTGAGCCGTGATGCCCCAGCTTAAGCACATCGATATAACCCACCTCCTGTACAAACTCGCGCTCCTGATCGAGCTCGGCATCACCCGTGAGAAGCACACGCAGGCTCTTGCCTTCCTGAGCATAGGAGAGCAGCATAACAAGAGAGTCCTCATTGCCCTCGCCATCCACCGTGTCAAACGGCCACATCACACGGGTCCGAAACGCGCCGATATCGACCGTATCTCCGCAAGCCACCTGCCGATACGCTACGCCGGGGCGATTCAGGACCTCAGCAGGCGCGCCGTCAAGCGCATCGGCCGCGACCACAATGGTTCCAACCGAAAACTGATCGAGCACATCGGGAAGACCACCCCAGTGGTCTTCGTCCCAATGTGTCACGAAGACGGCGTCGATATGGTGGACGTTATTGCGAACCAGCGCGCTCACCACGCGCTCATCAAGCCCACAGTCAACGAGCGCCACGGCGCCACCCTGACGAACCAGAATCGCATCGGCCTGGCCCACATCGAGCACCGTCACCGAAGGCGGAGCGAATCGATCCCAGTAGATGTACGGAATCGCAGCCAAGAGCACCAGGCATGCAAGCCCCACCGCCAATGGACGTGCACGGGGACGCGGCCACCAGACCAGCAGAGCCGCCAGCAAACACGGCACCAGGTAAATCCACATGTTATCGGGCGGCACGCTCACGGATGCACCCGGAACGGCGGCAAAGAGCTGCTCAAAGAACAGTGCGCACCGGGCGGCAATCATGGGCACAACGAGTGCCCAAGCTTGCAACGGCGCCACAAGCGAAAAGGGAACCAGCACGATCGACACAGCGAGCAGCAGACTCACCACCGGACCGATGACCGCATTCGCCAACGGAGCAATGAGCGAGAACGTACCAAAGGCAGGAATGGTGATGGGCAGCGTCGCCAGTTGCGAGCAAAGCGTGACGGAAAGCATGCCGGCAATGCCCGTTGGCACACCCAGCTCTCCCAAAGCGTAGGTGGCGTACGGGCAAAAGCACAAGATGGCAAAGACGCTGGCACATGAAAGCTGAAAGCCCATCTCGAACAGCACCGTCGGCCGTAGTAGCACAAAGATTGACATGGTTACGAAGAGTGCCGATGCGCCATGCCGGCGGCGCCCCGCGCCGTTTACGACAAGCGTCGCAAAGACCATACAGCACGCGCGCACGGCCGAAGGCGAGGCGCCCGTAAAGGCAGCGTAGCCCACAAGCGTTATCGCCAATATCGCCCGCTGAAGACCACGTGAGCACCGGGTCTTTTGCAATACGCCCTCGATTACATACCCCACGATAGCCAAATGGCTGCCCGAGACGGCGATAAGATGTGCCGTTCCCGTCACCGAAAACCAGTCGCCCGCTGGCTGGGAGCGCAGCTCGGCCGAACGACCGCAGACGACACCGGCTATGAGCGCACGCGCCGGGTCGGTCGCAGGCGCGATGGACGCAAGCAGCCCATTTCGCAGCCGAAGCAGCGGCCCCGGAGAGCCCTCGTCGACCGACGCCAACCGGATGACCTTCACTTTTCGCAGCTCGCCTCGAAGCACGCGTGAGCGCCCATACGCATCGTTCTCAAAGAGCGAAATTCGACCGATAGCACGTACATGCGAACCGACGTCGAGCTCGCGATTACACGACAGCCGCAACTGACCCAAACGCTTTTCGCCTGCATACGCATCGCAGGTATAGGAGTATGCACCGTCACTGATGGACGGGTCGCCGTGCACAACAAACTCGAGACTGCTCGCAGCCCGATTATCCAGTGCGCTCGAAGCACGCAGCGCCCCGATCGCCCAACCCGCGGACACGACCGCCCCCGCCAAGAAGCCAAGGCCCGCGGCATAAAGCCATCGTCTCCACCGCACAAGGCGCATACAGGACCGAGCCAATACGATGCAGGCCGCAGCCGCAACGGGAATGGCCATAAGCGACGCGACGGACGCTGCCCGCTCTCCCAACAGCAAATCGGCCGCCATGTTAAGTACCAAGCCACAGCTCACACACAAGCCGGCACAAAGCGCCATCGTCCACGGCATCAATGGTCGTGGTGGCATCACTTGCTCGCGATCGGTCGCATTCATACGCAAATGCAATCTTTGATTTTGGCGAGCTTCTTCTCACCAATCCCCGATACGCGCATCAGGTCATCGACTGAGGCAAAAGCACCGTTCTTTGTCCGCTCATCGATAATCGACTGAGCCATAGAAGGCCCGATGCCCGAAAGCGTCTGCAGCTCCGCCGCACTTGCCGTATTGATGTTCACGAGCCCCGACGAAGACCCCGCGCTAGGAGTCGCGCCAGCACCGCTTTCGGCCCCGCCGACCGCCGCAGTCGCTTGTTGCTCCCCCACTGTCGGAACATAGATCTTTTGGCCATCTGTGATCTTGGACGCACGATTAAGCCCGGTCACATCCGCCTCGGCCGTAAGCCCTCCGGCGGAATCGATCGCTTGGGACACCCGTGCTCCATCTTTGAGCCGATACACGCCAGGCCTCACAACGGCGCCATCTACATCGACGTACACCTCGGCAGCAGAGGAGCTCTTGGCCGAAGACTCATCGGCATCATCATGAGACACATCACCATCCCCGTGCACACCCGAGGAGATCGTCTCATCACTACGCTCAAACGACACGCCGCTGGAGCGGCTATTAAAACTTGCCATCGCTAAGCCACTCGCGGCGGCAATGACAACCAGAATCGCCACCACCACCGCCTTGTGACCGAGTAACTTGCCCGCCAAGCGGTCCATCCGTTTAACCCGTTCGTGTTGCTCGCGCTGCGCCATAGCAAACACCTCCCAACACCATCGTGTCAGGAAACGAACGCCGCAGCTTCCGCACGTCCACACCAGTTTTAGCGGTCAAACCAAAAGCTGACCAAAACCTTGCGGGAACATGTCCATTTATTCAGGCACACGTCGGCGAACGAACATATTGGCATCATTTGCCCAGATAGCAAAAGACCGACGATACAGGCGCATCGTCGGTCTATGCAGGCAATTACTCGTGATCTTGGTAAATCTCACGCGGAGCAAGCTCCGGATGTTTACGTTTTAAGGTCTTAGGGGCCTTATACGTGTTGCTGGAGAAGTCGATGTACTCGGTCTGCTTAAGCAGGCGCTCGATCATCTCCTCGTGGTCGAACAGCTCCCAGGCCTCGTGCACGGCATCGAGCTTGGCATGCGTCTCGGGACGACGCGGCATAAAGAGCGTGCAGCAATCGGGCGCCGCCTCGGTCGAGATATCAAACGTACCGATCTCCTGGGCGCGCGCGATGATCTCCTGCTTATCAGAACCAATGAGCGGACGGAAAACGGGAATCTTCACGGCCTCGTTGACGGCCATGATGTTCTCGAGCGTCTGGGAGGCAACCTGACCAAGCGACTCGCCCGTCACAATGGCCTTGGCGCCCTCGATATGCGCGATGCGCTCAGCAACCGAATACATAATGCGGCGATACATGATCACACGCAGGTTGCTGGGACAGGTCACCGAAATCTCGCGCTGGCAATCGCCAAACGGAACGACATACAGACGGCCGATCTGGACGCCCGGCTCAAGGGCGCGAATGATGTCCTGCACCAGATATTCGCTGGTATCTGGCGTCTGCGGACGACCGGAAAAATGCACCGGCACGCACACGGCACCGCGACGCGCGAGCATCCAGGTCGCCACCGGAGAATCGATGCCCGACGACAGAAGCGTCACGACCTTACCGGCAGACCCCACCGGCAGACCGCCCACACCACGCTCGGAGCGCGCGTACACGTAGACGCTGCCCTGAACCACGAGCACGTGCACCATCGCGTCGGGATCGTGCATCTGGACCTTTTTATCGGGGAACGCCTCGCACAGCACCTCGCCAACCTGTCGATTGATATCAATCGAGGTGAGTTCGTAATCGGTGTTGGAGCGCTTGGCGTGTACCTTAAACGAGTCGAAGGGGCCAAACTCACGCAGCGCCTTTACAGCCGCCGCGCAGTACTCCTGCGGGTCGCGATTGGTGTGATAGGCCAGGGAGACACGGGCAACGCCGGGGACGGTGCGGATGACACGCGCCGCCTCGTCGGCTTGATGCTCGTTAAAGGTCACGAGGATATAACCGGAAATTCGAGACACGGCATTCACGGAAAAGGCGGCCAAAGCCGCCTTAATGTTATCCATGAGGATATGCTCAAAATGTGCGCGGTTCTTGCCCTTCAGTCCAACCTCGTGATAGTGGACCAGGCAGACGCGAGCTGCCATTTAGGCTTCAGCAACCTTATGGCCGAGCGCCTTCTCGTAACGGGCCTCGTCGTAGGAGATATCGCCGTCGACGATCTCGTCCATAGCCATCGAGATGGTATCGGCACCAGAGAGCGCGATGGTGATGTCGTCGACATCCTGGACGGCAAGCACGCGGTTATGCTGGCCGCGCAGCATGCTATTGATGTCGCAGGCACGCTTAGAGGCAAGCGAAGCGAGCAGGAAGCGGTTGTGATCGGTCTTCTCCAGAAGATCGTCAATGCAAGGCTTTACAACGGACACGGACCTCAGATCCTTTCATGCATATCGAGAACGCGAACGAGCTCGTCGGTCGCGCGGTCGAGATCGTCATTCACCACGACGTCGTCGTAGCGGTCGGCAAGGGCAAGCTCATGGGCGGCGTTTGCCATACGCAGCTCAATCGTCTCGGGCGTTTCGGTACCGCGACCGACCAGACGCTCGCGGAGCACCTCGAGCGAGGGCGGCTTGATAAAGATCAGCACGGCCTCGGGGAAACGCTCCTTAACCTGCAGGGCACCCTGGACATCGATCTCCAAGATGAGAGACGAACCAGAGGCGAGCTTGGACTGAACCTCGCTCACCAACGTGCCATAGCAGTTACCGTGGACCTCGGCCCACTCAACAAACTCACCGTTTGCCACGCGGCGGTCGAACTCCTCGCGCGTCAGGAAAAAGTAATTGACGCCATCGACCTCGCCTTTGCGTGGGGCTCGCGTGGTAGCCGAAACCGTCAGGCCCAGGTTAGAGCGACGCTCGCGCACACGAGTGACGAGCGTGCCCTTGCCCGCGCCTGACGGTCCAGAAATCACAAAGAGCTTTGAATCCTGAGCGCTCACTTATTTGGTCAGCTGCTCGAGGAGCTGCTCGCGCTGACGGACGCCAAGGCCCTGGACGCGACGGGTAGCGGAGATGCCGAGCTCCTCCATGATCTTGGCGGCCTTGGCCTTGCCATAACCGGGGAGAGACTCGATGAGGGTGGAAACCTTCATGCGGGAAGCAATGGGGTCATCGGAGTTGAGCACGGACTCGAGGGACTTCTCGCCCTTCTTGATCTGCTCACGGAGCTCTGCGCGAGCGTGACGTGCGGCGGCAGCCTTCTCAAGAGCCTGCTTGCGCTGCTCATCGGTAAGCTGAGGGAGTGCCATTCGTACCTCCAAGTAGTTGGGTTATATCTGATTCAATATTTGGCATTTTAGCACGTAAAACGTACAAAATGCCCAATCGCGGCTCCATAGGTTAGACGATACCCGCAAAAAGTGCAATATATCGGGCTAAAAGATGAGCCCCCGACCTGCGATTCCACACAAAGGATGGGAAAGTTTTCGCAGGCACAGGGGCTAATTTGTGCTAATGAGACCCAAAAGTGGTGACTTGAGGGAATCTTTTACGCGATGTTTTCGACCAGCTCGGCAACGATGGCGTCAAACGCGGCAACCGGATCGTCGGCGCCGGTAATGGGGCGGCCCACCACGATATGGCTCGCGCCGCGCTCGATAGCTTGGGAAGGGGTGGCCACGCGGGACTGATCGCCCAGCGCAGCACCAACCGGACGCACGCCCGGGGTCACAATCAGCGCATCGGGGCCCAGCAGCTCACGCATGTCATGAGCCTCCATCGGCGAGCACACGATGCCGTCGATACCGTTGGCCTGGGCGAGTTTTGCCAGACGGGCGGCCTCCTCGGCAACGGGCGACTCGACGCCGATCTCGCTCAACGCATCCTGATTCATGCTCGTAAGCACGGTAATGGCGACGAGCTTGGCTCGATCCTCGCGTGCCTCCTCAGCACCCTCGCGGCAGGCGGCGAGCATAGCGCCCGAACCCAAGCCGTGAACCGAAAGCAAGTCGGCACCGGCAAGCGAGGCCGAGCGAGCGGCACCGCGCACCTGATGCGGAATGTCATGGAACTTAAGGTCGAGGAAGACCTTAAAGCCCAGATCCTTAAACGTCTTGACGATCTCGGGACCCTCGGCGTAATAGAGCGTCATGCCCACTTTAAGCCAGGCGGCATGGCCCGAAAGCTTATGGGCGAGCTCGAGCGCACGCTCACGGTCGCAGTCGAGGGCGACGATAACGCGGTCGCGGGCATCGGTCTCTAGCATTCGAAAGCACCTACCAGCTCATTGATGTCCTTCACGCCCTGGGACTCGGCCCAGGCCTCGAGCTCGTGCGCGATCTTGATCGAGGCGCACGGATCGACGAAGTTGGCCATACCGACCGACACGCAGGTAGCACCAGCCAGGATAAACTCGGCCGCGTCCTCTCCGGTCATGACGCCGCCGACGCCGTTGATGGGGATATCGACGGCCTGGGCAACCTCCCAGACCATGCGCACGGCGATGTGGTGGCACAGCGGGCCCGAAAGGCCGCCCTTAGGCTTGGCCACGCGGGACTTGCGGGTGTGGACGTCGATGGCCATACCCTGGATGGAGTTGATGACGGAAAGGCCATCGGCACCGGCGGCCTCGAGAGCCTTGGCAATCTCGGCAACGTTGACCGGAGCCATCTTTACGAACAGCGGCTTGTCGGTCACCTTGCGGCAGGCGGCCATGACGCCAGAGGCGCCCTCGGGCGTGGAGCCCATGGCGGCACCGCCGGCGGCAATGTTGGGGCAGCTCACGTTGATCTCATAGCCGGCAGCCCAGGGGCACAGCTCGACATACATCTCGAGCGCACGGACAAACTCGTCCACGGAATGACCGGCAACCTGGCAGATGACCTGGCAACCGTCCTTAGAGAGCTGCTCGAGCCACGGACCGGACTCGCGGGCGAAAGCGGCCACACCAGGGTTCTGAAGGCCCACGGAATTGATCATGCCGCCGGGGATCTCGGCCATGCGGGGTGCGGGATTGCCGGGCCAGGGCTCGGCAGCGCAGCCCTTGGTGGTGATGGCACCCAGCTGGGAGACATCGAAGAAGTTCTGGAACTGCCAACCGTAGCCAAAGGTACCGGCTGCGGTGTTGATGGGGTTCTGCATCTTGACGCCGCCGAAATCGACGGCCATGTTCACGGTACCCACTAGAAGACCACCACCTTGGAAGCATCGAACACGGGGCCGCACATGCAGGCGCCCTTCATACCGTCGACCGTCTCGACATTGCAGGTGTTGCAGGCGCCAAAGCCACAGCTCATCATGCGCTCGAGCGACACCTCGCAGTACACGCCGGCCTCGGCGGCAGCGGCGGCGACCTTCTTCATCATGACGGCGGGACCGCAGCTGGCGACGTAGTCGTAACCGCCCTCGCCGAGCAGCTCGGCGGCAGGATCGGTGCAGAAGCCATGCGTGCCCAACGAGCCGTCGTCGGTGCACACGTTGACCGTGGCACCCAGCGCGCGGAACTCATCGACGCCCACGGCCTTGGACGCGGTGCCAAAGCCAAGGCACACGTCGACGGTCACACCCTGCTCGGCAAGCAAGTCAGCCAGGCAGAGCACGGGCGGAACACCGATGCCGCCCGCCACGAGCAGCGCCTTCCTGGTGCCCTCGGGCACAAGCCAGCCGCGGCCGCCGGGGCCCAGCAAGTTGGAGGTGGAGCCAGGGGCCATCTGCGACAGACGACGGGTATCATCGCCCACGACGGCGTACCACAGCTCGACGGTGCCGGCCTCGGCGTCGGCGCGATAGAAGCTCAGGGGCACGCGAAGCAGCGAGGAAGCATCGCCCGGCACGGCGATATTCACGAACTGACCGGGCTTGAGCGCACTTGCAAGCTTGGGGGCCGAGATAACGAGCGAGAAGATGCCGTCGGCGATCTCCTGGTTCGAGACGACCTCGAAGTCGTGCATGCGTGCAGTGGAAGGTGTGGGCATAGACGCTCCAATCCCCCATGCGGTTGCATGGTTCAGGCGAACAGAAAGCGCGGCACCGCAAGGGCGCCGCGCACAAAAGCGATAAGGCTATGCTAGCAGATGCAGCCGTCGGCAAGCGTCTGCTTACCGCCGACAAACACATCGGTGGCACGACCGGTGAGCGTGCGGCCGGCGAAACCGGAGTTCTCGGCGCGCGACTCGTAGCCGTCCTCGCCGACCGTCCAGGCAGCAGCGGGATCGAACACGGTCAGGTCGGCAACGGAGCCCGCCTTGACTTGAACCTGGTCCAGACCCAAGATCTCACGCGGCTTGATGGCCATGAGCTCGACCATGCGGCCCATGCTCATCTTGCCCGTGTTGACCAGCTCGGTGAGCACAAGCGACAGCGAAGTCTCGAGGCCGATCATGCCAAAGGGCGCAAGCTCGAACTCGCGGGCCTTCTCCCACGGAGTATGGGGAGCGTGGTCGGTGACGATGGTGTCGACGGTGCCGTCGATGACGCCCTGACGGATAGCCTCGGCGTCCTCCTCGGTACGCAGCGGCGGATTGACCTTGAGCGAGGTGTTGTAGGTCTCGTCCAGGTCGTTCTCGGTCAGGAACATGTGGTGCGGGGTGGCCTCGCAGGTGACCTGCACGCCAGCGGCCTTACCGGCACGCACGAGCTCCAGGCCATGGGCGGTGGAGATATGCTGGATGTGCAACTTGGCACCGGTCAGCTTGGCGATCTCGATATCGCGAGCGATCTGCAGCTCCTCGCCTGCCGCCGGCCAGCCCTCGAGGGCCAGACGGGTAGAGACCTTGCCCTCGTTGATCTGACCGTGACCGACCAGATCCTCGTCCTGGCAATGGCTCATAAAGACCTTGCCGAACATCTTGCCGTAGTCCATGCAGCGACGGAGCATGCCCGCACCCTGCACGCCGCGACCGTCGTCGGTGAAGGCGACGGCGCCGTGGGCAACCATATCGCCCATCTCGGACATAGCCTCGCCCTTAAGACCGCGGGTCATGGCGCCAGAAGGATAGACGCGGCAGTGGCCGACCTCGGCAGCGCGGGACTTGACGAACTCAACGACGGTACCGTTATCGGTAACGGGGTCGGTGTTGGGCATGGCGCACACGCCGGTGAAGCCGCCCTTGGCAGCTGCGCGGGTGCCGCTCTCGATGTCCTCTTTGACCTCGTAACCGGGCTCGCGCAGGTGGACGTGCATGTCCACCAGGCCGGGGACGAGGTACTTACCGGAAAGGTCGCGGACCTCGGCTCCCTCGGCGGCGAGGTTCTCGCCGACCTCGGCGATCTTGTCGCCGTCGATCAGGACGTCAACGACACCGTCAAGCTCGACGGACGGGTCGACGACGTGGGCATTCTTAAGAAGCAAGGCCATTATCGGCACCTCCAAGCAGCAGATACAGGATAGCCATACGCACGCAGATACCGGCGTAGACCTGCTCCAGGATGACGGAGCGTTGCGGGTGGTCGGCCATATAGGAGTCGAACTCGACGCCGCGGTTGATGGGGCCCGGGTGGCAAATGATCGCGTCGGGCTTCATGAGCTTCTCACGGTCCTTGGTCAGGCCGAAGAGCTTGTGGTACTCGCGAATGGTCGGGAACGGGGCACCCTCGAGTCGCTCCTGCTGCACGCGCAGCATGTAGACAACGTCCAGTTCGGGCAGGACGGAATCGAGATCGCTCGTCACGTGGTCGCAGCCCAGAACCTCGGGCGCCGGCGGCAGCAGCGTGCCGGGGGCGACGGCGTAGGTCTCGCAGCCCATGATCTTCAACGCGGGGATCAGCGAGCCGCAAACGCGGGAGTGGGCGATGTCGCCGACGACGGCGACCTTCAGACCGTGGAAGTCACCCTTGTGCTCCCAGATGGTGTACAGGTCGAGCAGGGCCTGCGTGGGGTGGTTGTGCTTACCGTCACCGGCGCAGATAACACTCGCGGGCGAATTCTGCGTGACGATGTAGGGAGCACCGGCATGCTTGTCGCGCACGACGATGCAATCGATCTTGTAGGCGTTGAGGGTCTCGACGGTATCGACGAGGCTCTCGCCCTTGACCGTGGAGGTCGAGGAGCCGCCGAAGTTGAGGCTGTCGGCCGAAAGACGCTTCTCGGCGAGCTCGAAGGAGCTGCGGGTACGCGTCGAGGG
>JAIIUG010000172.1:0-1756 GCA_022739635.1 Collinsella sp.
CCCAGCAACAGCAGAGGGGATAGTATATGTGCGGTTTTGTCGGTTTTGTCGGTGGGACGGATAACCAATCCGAGGTGCTCACCAAGATGATGGACCGCATCGTCCATCGTGGTCCCGACATGGGCGGCCAGTTTATCGACGGCCGCGTTGCCCTGGGCTTCCGCCGCCTGTCGATCCTCGACCTGACCGAGGCCGGTGCTCAGCCCATGGCCAATGAGGACGGCAGCGTCGTCATCGTCTTCAACGGCGAGATCTACAACTTCCAGGAGCTTCGCTCCGAGCTCGAGGCCAAGGGCTATAAGTTCCACTGCGGCGCCGACACCGAGAGCCTCCTGCACGGCTACGAGGAGTGGGGCGAGGCCGTACTCGATCGCCTGCGCGGCATGTACGCCTTCGTCATCTGGGACAAGAAGAAGAACAAGCTCTTTGGCGCCCGCGATATCTTTGGCATCAAGCCGCTCTACTACTATCCCATGGCCGATGCGGGCGACGGCGCGCCGGGTGTGCTCTTTGGCTCCGAAATCAAGAGCTTCCTGGACTACCCGCACTTCCACAAGGCGGTCAACAAAAAGGCCCTGCGTCCGTACATGACGCTGCAGTATTCGGCAACCGAGGAGACCTTCTTCGAGGGTGTCTACAAGCTGCCGCCGGCGCATTACTTTACCGTAGACATCCCGACCGGCAAGATGAACATCGAGCGTTATTGGGATTGCGATTACTCCGCCGTCGAGAAGCCGTTCGAGGAGTACGTCGACGAGCTGGACGAGGTCGTGCACGAGAGCGTCGAGGCCCATCGCATCGCTGATGTTAAGGTCGCCTCCTTCCTCTCCGGCGGCGTCGACTCCAGCTATATTGCCGCTTGTCTCATGCCCGACAAGACCTTCTCGGTGGGCTTCGATTACAAGAATTTCAACGAGACTAACTACGCCAAGGAACTTTCCGACAAGCTCGGCGTCGAGAATGTTCGCAAGATGATCACCGCCGACGAGTTCTTTGGCGCACTCGAGGACATTCAGTATCACATGGACGAGCCGCAGTCCAACCTGTCGTCTGTGCCGCTGTGGTTCTTGGCCGAGATGGCGCGCAAGGATGTTACCGTCGTGCTTTCGGGCGAAGGTGCCGACGAGCTCTTTGGCGGTTACGCCTACTACGAGGACACGGTTCCGGTGCGCAAGTACAAAAAGATGGTGCCGTTGCCCATTCGCCGCGCGCTCGGTAACCTGGCGCTGCATATGCCGTACTTCAAGGGCCATAACTTCCTGGTCAAGGGTGCCGAGATCCCCGAGAAGTCGTTCCTGGGCCAGGCCTTGGTATGGCCTGAGCGCGAGGTCGACGGCGTACTCAAGCCCGAGTACAACACCGGCGATGGCGCCTTTGAGCTCGCTGCACCCATCTATGCACGCGTGAAGGGCCAGCCCGAGCTGGTCAAGAAGCAGTACCTGGACATGAACATGTGGCTTCCGGGCGACATTCTGCTCAAGGCCGACAAGATGTGCATGGCGCACTCGCTGGAGCTGCGCGTGCCTTTCCTGGATCGCAAGGTCATGGAGTTCGCCGAGCACATTCCCGACCGCTACCGCATCAACGAGAACGGCAACAAACAGGTGCTTCGCCACGCCGCCAACAAGTCACTGCCCGATGAGTGGGCCACCCGTCCCAAGGTGGGCTTCCCGGTGCCGATTGTCTACTGGCTGCGCGAGCAAAAGTGGTACGACTATGTCAAGGAGTACTTCACCGCGCCGTGGGCAAGCGAGTT
>JAIIUG010000045.1:0-17701 GCA_022739635.1 Collinsella sp.
AGTCAGGCGAAGACATCGGGTTATTTAAGTCTAAGTAAAAGACTTTGTTAAGCGAAGAGTCGCCCGCGGCTATTTCTTTCACTGGCCCATCAATCAAGAAGCTCCGAGAGCCCTTATATTGCTTTCCAACAGCAACAGAGGTAATCCAAGCAGCATGAGGCAAAGCGGAGAAAGCACCCAACTCGCAAAAAGATCCACAGCTCTCTGCAAAAATCAATATCCAGTCAGATATGTCGGCAAGCATGGCCTCTTGCTGAAGTAAATTAAGTCTCGAACCGTCCATTTCCGCCGCCACGTCTTCGGCAGTAAGACAAAAAACGTTTTTTAAAGCCTCGGTGTGATTGTTGGACACATAAGCTTTGAAGAATCGTCGAGAGGAATACAGGCTCTGATCACCGCCGCAGGGAAAGATAAACAAGGGCAGCTTATTAACGTCACGATTAACCCTCAGATGATTTCTCAGGATATTCAAATCAGTTTTACTGATACAGTCGCAGAGCATTGCACCTCGATTCCAATAAGGACAAGGCCGCACAGTCCGCGCATATGGTCATTCCGTAGGCGCGGATTCGGGTCCGTGGCTATGGAATGACCATATGCGCGGACCCAAATTGGTGAAAACGTCTCAGTCCATCTTTAACAGAGGACTCGCTCCGATCGGGGCAATCAATGACTAGCTGCGACCTTGTCTCAAGTAACTTTACCATCAATTAATGTCTTAGACTGGGTATTGGCAAGCTTTAAATGCCAAAGCAGACACACGTACTCACTCTTGGCAACAATCGTCGTCATTACAATTAATGACAGTCACACGCCAACTCTGAATCAAACATCAGCGGAGCTTCAGCGTTGCGTCAGTTCTCCCCGGCATCGTCTCCCAAGCAAAACGCTTCAACTGCCTTCTGCCCGAACACCATGCAAACAATCTTCCCGAGAACAGCCCTCAGCAGCATTACCGCCTCTGCAACAAACGGCGCATTCATTTCCTCATAGTTCATCTTACGAAAAATCAGGTAAATCAACAGGTATGCAACGCCGATTATTTGAATCACGAGAGCGGCATTAATGCTATTGGCATACGGCAAGTTACCCAAGCATAAATGCAACAGGTTGCCCAGGGCCAAACCATTGAATCCGCACTCAAAGAAAATACCGTATGCCGGGTCGAGGCAAATCCCAAAGAACATGTATATCAAGTCAAAGACAAAAAGGCAGGCAGAGACCTTTACCATTAGGTCCAAAGTTTTATCAGGCCATATGAACGCAATGGCATAGCAAATCGAAGTCATCGTGACATTTATGGCAGTATGCTGAGTTGGCGCCAAACAAAGAGAAATCAAATCGAGCAGAACAATCGACACCACAAAAGTCCAATTCCATGGACTAAAGAATGACATTCGTGAACGCAGAGGATGCTCGTCCTTAACATGCGTTCCTAAAATAACTCCGAGATACGCGATGTGAGGCTTTGTGAATTGAACCGATTTGCCCTCGTGCTTTCTGACCATGTTAGATCTAACCGTATCAGACGCCTCTAAACTCCAAGTAATGTAAACAAAAGTGCAGCCAAATAGCATGCAAGACAATGCTAGAGAGGCGGCAAGAGGAAGATAGCCCTGAGCAATAAAGGGAATGTACCTAACGTTAAATAAACGGAGAAACTCGACGGTTCGCAGTAAGCCAATAGCATCGGGATCAAAAGCCAGAAGCCCAGATAGAAAACGCAGCGGATATCCCAAGGTCACTAAGACCATCGTAGGCAAGCTCATTTTTCGAAGAGCTCTGACTCGCGCCGAGTCGAATGCAATTCCCTTTATAACCTCGCTCGCCTTCGCTGGAATGTTGTCCCCAAAGCATGCCGTGAGCAATTCGTTCCATCCGACTTCCCCCTTGCCGCGAGCAACCTCATATAAACTTGCCACCAAAAATACCAATACATAAAACACCATCAATATAAGGGCCAGATATGGGTCTCCAGTTCCACCCGAGTTGGAGGCAATGGTGCAGCAGACAAGACCCGCAACTAGCGCTTTGGCAAAGACGACCAGGCAGCCGATGCGAATAGTTCTGGTTTTGCTATTACCAAGAAGCGGGAGCCTGTTTCTCCCCTCACTTCTTGGGTTACTCCCATCTTGGTCAATTCCCCTAATGTCATTGATTAGATAACGCGCTTGATAGCCACAAAGGTCGACGACCAGCCAAAGAAGGAAAAATCGAAAAACCCATTCTCCCACCGAATATCCTGGTTCAAACAGGGCGGTTCCCAAGGCGGCACCACCTAAATAAAAGAATGTTTTCATCGCGTCGCGCGGACGCGTGTAGACCAATCTTGCAAATTTACCCCTAAATTGCGCGAAATACTTTTTTGGTTGCTGCGCAAGCGGAACTGTGCCATCTCCCTCTCCAACACCCTTGCTCGCACCCCTGTCATGTAACCGACGGATTGATGTATAGAGCTCTCTGCTGTAGTCCGTACCGACAAAAAAGCCGTACAGCAAATACGACAATGCAGAGAAAACCACGATAGGGAGAAACAGGAATACCCACTTATTATTGACAGTCAGAAGGAGCATTCCCGAAAGCAGCAGGCAGCCGATAACAAGAAAAACCAATGCGCAAGCAAAATGAACGTAGTGCCTACGAGCGCCCTGATTGGTAAGATGGCGCACATTCGATGTGATAAGCCGCGATGACAGCACATTCCAGCCAGGAGGAAAGTCTCCCAGCCCGCTATGTGTCAGTAAAGTAATATTGCGCTCAATCTCTTCCATATAGTGATAGCGAAACATGCGCTCGATACCGATGCTCGAGCAATAAAAACCCGCCACCAAAATGATGCAAGCTGCGATAAAGGCGATCCCTTCGTTTTTGAAAGGGATATCATTTTGACCACTTGAACCAAAACCGCTGGCAACGGAATACAGTATCGCAAGCGCAGCGATGCAGGCAACTAGCGCTTGGACAATATGATCAAGCGAGACGCGCTGATCTTCTCGGGCTTGCTCAAGCTCGAAATACAATCTCTGGAGCTTTTCATCCCGGTTAGTATCGGGGATATCATTCTGAAGCATTGCGATCCCAATATTTGTCAGGTCAATAAAATGAACCGGGATAGTTAATTAACGTCATGCTCCAGACACTGAACGTCTGAGTAAATATTACCCCCATGCGCGCGCAGCAGAACCATTGTTTATTTGTTTTTCGTCAAACGGTGGTAACGCACAAATTCTTACGCAAATTGGCAACCGCACAGCGAAACACGGCCCGCGCCCTGTCATATGATTTCTAGCGCCTAAACAACAAATCACCGACGAAGGAGGGGGCACGGGCCGTGTCTGCGAACATCGCATCGGTAGACAAGGGGTCGCTCGACGCGCCACTCGACGAGGAGGCGTCCGAGTTCGTCGGGGCCGAGCGCTACGAGAGGGCAGCAGGCCGGGATGCCTACCACAGCAGCCTCTACGCGAGAAGACTCGTCACAGGCGCCGGGGAAGTCGATCTCAGCGTGCCAAAGCTCTTCGGAGCGGCCGCGAGGACGGTGCGCGACGGGTTCGCCGAAACGCTGGCCGACACGGAATTACCGCCCGAGCACTGGCACCGGATCAGGAAGAACAACGGGGCCGAGCGCATCAACCGCGAGATCAGGAGGAGAACGAGGGTCGTCGGGACTTTCCCGGACGGCAACTCGGCCCTCATGCTAGTGACGGCGAAGCTGAAGTACATAGTGGAGCACGAGCGGGGCAAGAGGAGGTACCTGGACATGTCGAAGCTGGAGGAGATGGACGAGCTGAAGGGAAAGGCGGAGGGTTAGAAGAGGACGGGGCTGAGGACGGCTAAATCAATTTGCAAAAGAATCTTGACGGTACCTTTCCTTAAACGTCAGTCTTTAAATGACAGGCTTTTTTAAGGCCATTTATATCCAGCATGCCGCCATAAAAGAAAGAACGCCAGGGTGAAAGCCCATCCCGGCGCCCATAAAAATACATCCAATGATGATGTAAAGCTTATCCACTAATAAAATCTGACATGGGACAACATCTAAGGCAAATGCCACATTCGCGACATTTGTCACCATCAATAATAGGAACAACATACCCATATTTGTCGCATGTAGGTTCAATGGCGTTAAACGGGCACGCCGCTCCACAACACAAACAACCGCAGCAGAGAGAGCTTTCTATTACTACCTCCACAGTCTGCTTATATTCCATTATCCCTTCCTCACGATTCTCTTAATTGAACCATAAAGACCAGAAGGCAGTATCTGTTTTGCAAGACGTTTAACAGTCAACCTTGGCTTAAGGGTAGTATCAAACAACGCCTCAAGATCTCCATAAGACCTATGGTTGGCAATCGCACAAAGTAGGTCGTCCCTCGTTGTAGGCCTAACTGTTGGACCATTCAGATTGTGGTTTTCTCTAGAGGCAAGCTGCATACTGGAGGAAACATAGCTGCATTCTCCAGAAGAATACTGCTTGAAAAATTGCTCCCCCTTCGAGCTATTAATCAAAAGCACGGAAACGCCATTCGAATCGTAAAAATCAGGGTGAGCAGACTCAATGCCCCAGTAATCTCCTATCGTAAAGTCTGTTAAACGCTCGCGTTTTGAGAACGGACACTTATAGCATGACTCCCTGTACGTCTCTCCTCTGAGAAATGCCGCGTAATATGGGTCACTATCGCCCGGCTCGCAAACCTCAATTTTTCTACCGTTCCTGTAGTAGTAGTAGTAGTAGTAGAGGCCCCAGCCTTTTTTCTTTGTACGAAAACGAAATGAATGGATCCCATCATCCGCTTTTCGCTTACGCGCCAGCCAGAGTTGATGAGCCCGGAATAACTCATTATTAGGGGCACCATGACAGATAAGGTCACAAAGCAGCAACTGACTAAGACAAGAATCTGAACGCAACTTCAACTGAGCGTACGCCTGCACGGCAGCGCACTGACACGGAAGTCCGGCAAACATAACAAGCCGGTCTGATTTCAAGCACTCAACCACGGAATCAAATATGCAAGAGATGTCACTTTGAACATAGGCGCTGCCCTGCAAACTAGCAAGCTCCTGAAGCGTTTCTGCCTTTTCGTGAGCGACGAATCCTCCATCCTGCATTTTTGCCCCGAAGACAATACCGCCCATCGCAATAATCGGTCGAGCCAGTACGGAGAAAGCACCGCCCGAAGCAGCTCTTCTTAATGCAGCAGCGTCGTTATCTTTTACCGCCAAAACCTCGATGGGAGACCTAAAATCCATCTAAACACCTCAGATTATTTAGTAGAACCTACAAAGTGATAGAAAGCAATCTCGCGCATAATCAATTCTCCTCTTCATGCCTTATTTTGAAAAACGAAACGCCGGCACCCCTGGCAGCCGCCTCATCAGACGGCATATCACCGTACATCACGCACTTGCAAGACTCGGCGTCATAGTCCCTCATTGCAGCTAGCAGCATTCCCGGCGCCGGCTTACGACAAACGCAGGGGCCCGTGAAGTCGGGATGGTGCGGGCAAAAGTACCAGGCATCCACGTGCACGCCGAGCCTCTCCAGCTCGTCTTCCATGTACCGGTGCAGGCGGCGCATGTCGGCCTCGGTATAGAGCCCCTTTGCGATGCCGGCCTGGTTGGTCACCACGACGACCTTATAGTCGGGGTCGTCGGAGTAGCCGCGCATGATGTCGACTGTGGAGGGGATCAGCTCCAGCTTCTCCGGCTCGTGTAGGTGCCCGGTATCCACGTTGATCGTGCCGTCGCGGTCGAACATGGCGAGCTTCCAGCGCCTGGCGAGCGGCGCAAGCATCGTCTGCGCGAGCTCGTAGTCCCCGGGAACGCCGATGTCGATGAAGCCGCCGTCGCACTCCACTGCGCGCAGCGCCCTGTCGCCGACGACGCGCTCGAAGTACTCGCTCTCCAGGGAGAACTTCTCCGGCATGCCGTCGAGGGCGTCCCCGCGCAGCAGGTATACGCCGGCGTTGATGAGCCCCTCCTCGCAGGGGCGCTTCTCGTGGAACGCGGTCAGGGCGCCGCCGGCGTCAACGTCGACCGTGCCGTAGCGCTCGAAGTCCCGCATGCGCTTGACGGCGATGACGGCCGAGGCTCCCTCGGGCGCGCCGGCCGCCGCGGCCTCCATGGCGGCGAAGTCCACGTCGAGCCAGGTGTCCCCGTTCAGGACGAAGACCCAGTCGGCCCGACACCTGCCGAGCGCCCTCTTGACGGCACCGCCCGTGAACAGCGGCGTGTCCTCGGGGCTGTACTCGACCGCCATGCCGCGGTAGGAGCCGCCGAAGAATTCCTCGATCTGCTCGCGGCGGTAGCCGTCGGCCACGACCACGCGGTCGAAGCCGGCCGCGGCGAGCTGGTCCATGATGAATCGGAGGAACGGCCTGCCGGCGACCGGGGCCATGGGCTTGCAGACGTCGGGCACGACGTGGGCGAGCCTGGTGCCGAATCCGCCCGCCAGAACGATAGCCTCGCGGTAGGGGCGCATCTACTCGGCACCCCCGAACATGTCGGCCTCCACCGCGGCGCACAGCACGTGGTAGGTGGGAAGGTGCAGCTCCTGCACGCGGAAGACCTCATCGCGGGGCACACGGACGCACACGTCCGAGATCCCGGTGAGCTTGGACTCCTTGGAGCCGGTGAGCGAGACAACGCGGACGCCCTTCGCGCGGGCGACTTTGGCGGCCTCCACGACGTTAGCGGAGTTGCCCGAGGTGGAGATGGCGAGCAGGATGTCGCCGGGCTCGCCGTAGCCGTAGACCTGCTGGGCGAAGACGCCCACGGCCGCCTCGTCGTTGCCGAACGCGGTCGACAGCGCCGTCTGCGAGACGAGCGAGATGGCGGGCAGCGACCCCTCGAGCCATGCGGGTGCCTCCGCGCCGTTGGCCTCGCGGTATGCCTCGGAGAACGCGCCGTCGACCGGGCGCTTGAAGCGGAAGCTCTTCATGAGCTCGCCGACCGTGTGCTCGGAGTCGGCCGCGGAGCCGCCGTTGCCGCACACGAGCAGCTTGCCGCCGGCGCGGAAGGACGCCGCGATCAGGTCGCGCGCGGCGCGGACCTCGGCCTCGCAGGCCAGCATCTCGGGGTAGTTGTCGAAGAAGGTCGACAGGCACTCGTCGCCCGTCTGGGGGCACTTGGTATCCATTAGCGGGATCCCTCCAGGTCGTAGTCCTCGGGCCCGTAGTACACGACGGAGGTTCCGCCGTCCTCGAACTCGAACGGTATGTAGAGCAGGTCGGACATCGCGCGGCGCACGGACTCCTGCGCGTCGGGCTCCACGTAGAAGACGAGGAACCC
Organism: Collinsella sp.; assembly: GCA_022739635.1. Lineage (GTDB taxonomy): Bacteria > Actinomycetota > Coriobacteriia > Coriobacteriales > Coriobacteriaceae > Collinsella. The sequence continues at coordinate 7,292 of JAIIUG010000045.1, forward strand.
TCCCCCGCCGGCGCCCAGCAGCTTGCCGCCGAGCGCGCCGGCGTTGATGCCGCGCTCGTAGAGGGCGTCGATGGAACCGGTGGAGACCTGCGAGCCGGTGCCGCGCTTGAGGCGCCAGGTGGTGTCGAGCAGGCGGCCGAACTCGGAGAGGTCCGCCGACTTGTCGGTGAGGATGCCCTCTGCCACGTCGACCAGAGACAGCATCTCCTTGAGCTGGGCGGTCTTGTCCGTGACGCGGTTGGCCTTCTGCATGTCAGAGGAGAAGCGGGTGAATCCCGTGAAGAACATCATCAGGTTGGAGTTGAGCTCGTGCTTGCGCTCCGGCGAGATGATGACGGGGCGCACCGAGAAGTCGCCGCCGGCGAAGTCGATACGGTTGAGGCCGCCGAAGGCCGCGGCGATCTGGTCCTGCCAGCCGCCGGCCTCGGCGCACAGCTCGCGCTCCAGCTTTATCGCCTCCCTGGCCAGGCGGTCCTTGGAGGCGTAGGTGCCCTTCATGCAGTGGAAGGCGTTGAGCATGCCTACGGCGAAGGACGACGAGGTGCCCAGACCCGAGCGGGCGGGCAGGTCCGCCTCGTAGGCGATGCGCATCTCGCGCATGTCGAGCATCCGCATGGCGTTGCGCACGGCGGGGTGCTCGAGCTCGGAGGGGTCGGAGACGCGCTCAATCCTGGAGTAGACGAGCTCCGTGGAGTAGTCGAAGAATCGCGGCAGGTGGCGCGCCGTGACGTAGCAGTACTTGTCGAACGTGGTCGATATGACCGAGCCGCCGTGCTCGTTGAAGAACTCGGGCATGTCGGTGCCGCCGCCGAAGAACGACATGCGGAACGGTGTGCGAGTGATGATCATTGATTACTCCGATCTATTAAGCCCCAAGGAGGCCATTACTTCGCAGATATTTTTTTTGACAGAACTGTCTGAATAATAGTTTTCATACAGTTCTCTAGAAGTAGCGCAATAAGCATCACTATCGGCCAGCGCTAGCGTCGTTATCCAGTCGATATAGTCTTGAGCGGTGTTGCACAACCAATCGGGAGGATATTGATAACCGCAAAACGCCTCATCTGTTCCAAGAAATAATTTCCCATACATAAACGCTTCAGCAGTTTTGGTTTTCATGCCTTCGCCTGAGAAAATAGGGCCAACAACGACGTCTGAATTTAGATACCAAGAGCTAAGGTCATCGACTCCACCGACAACAGTGACATTTTTGTGGCAAGAGAGCCGGTCACGCATGATTTCCATACCAAGACCAACTATATAAAAATGAGCAGAATCTCCTAAAGACGGCATGACGTTATCTGCAAACCATTCAGCGCCCTCAATATTCGGCCAATGAGTCCCACCTACGAACAAAATACGGACACATTCGCCAGCCTTCCGATATCTGCTGTGTTTTAACGCCTCGATATCCGCTGAGTCATAAAAAAATACCGGAAGTCGCAATTTAGTTGAATGGCCAGTGGCTAACTCAAGGTTATCTGCATCCCGTTCGTTAAGTACAAAAAAGGCATCTGCCCATTCTGCCATTAGTTTTTCATTTTTAACGACAGACAGATAATGCGGAAGCCGAAGAATCTTTCTCGGGTTTTGGCGCAAGTTTTCCCACGAAGAAATGCCCTTTATCCCATGCGCATAAGAAAGTATTTTGAGACGCGGATTGTCTTTCTTGGCCAAACGAGCAAGCTCACCATAAGAATCGTTATCAAAGAAAATTGCATCAACATTCGGAGCAGTTTTCCTGATATAGGAAACGACTTCAGACGATACATACCTAGCATGACCCGATACACAATTCTTCAGCATCGAAAGGGCAGATGTTCCAGAATTAATGGTCACAGAATTAGCATGGGTAAAATTATTAGTACTATTTGTTACTGCAAGCACCTTGATATTCGCTGAACCGAATAGCTCTTCCAGAATTCGCAAATGAGCCAAAGATGATGCTTTAGCACCGCATGCCGAAGCGCAAAGATACTCACTAACGAACAATATAGTTGCCATTTTAATTGCCCCCTTTAATAGGTTTTATAAAATTAGGTACAAGAAAAGCCAAAGCCAAATGAATTAAAGATCCCAAAATGCAGCAAAATACAGCACAAAGTAAAAAAGAGCCCCATGATGAGGGTGGCATTGCAACCGCAAGAAAATGGAAAACAAATACCTGTATCAAGCATGAAATGACATTTAGAGCGATTGTCGGATAGAAAGTAGTCCAATGTCGTTTCAAACAATAAGCCGAATACACAGGATTGCTAACAAGACTTATTGCACTCATAACAATCGCCGTCATCAAAGTAATTGAATAGACACCTAGATCGGAAAAGACGATTAATAAAATCTCGCATATTACATTTAAAATACCGCCAAAAACCGTTAAGAAGCACGGAAAACGATTTTTAGTTGTAAGTGTATATATGTAATAAAGAGGATAGACCGAGCCTTCAAAAACTAAGCTTATTGAGCTAATTATCGCAAGTCGATAAATCAATAGAGTGTCTTGTCCGGGCACCCAAAGCTTGAAGTAGGCATAGCCAAGCCCCATAACACCTGCCACAGCAAGATTAGTAATCCATCCACTAACAACCATTGCATTTCGAAGATAGTGAATTAAGCCATCAATATCTTGCCTCGAATACTTCTTTAAGAGCTTTGGCTGAAACGCTTGCGAAGCCATTTGCATAATCCCGTTGATAATTGAAATAACGGTTTTTACAATAGCCAGTTGCCCCATAGCCAAAGCACCAAGCATTAAATTGCAGACAATAAGATCGAGTCCAGAATTTAATTGATTGCCGAGAGAATTAATAGTGCTCCAAACACCATTGCCCATCAAATCGCGACAATATTCCCATTTCGCTTTATGAGGGATAACTCGAACCTCAGGCATATAACGCCTAGCAATCCATAAATTGCCTAGCGCGATAATGAGCGATGATACGACCAATCCGATCCCGACATAAAACAAGTGGAGAGGTAGCAACAAATAGAAAGCAACAAGGACCACGCCTTCAGCGATATATGAAACACCCTTGATACCCTGCGCCAACGTGAGCTTATTCACAACATACGGTGCTGCTCCTGGAGCTGTTTGGATTGCAAGAATAAAGAAGTTCAAAAAAGTTAAAATAAATAGAAGAGTAATATCACCTTGCAAATGAACCGGAACATTAAAATAACTGCTTAAATTTAATGAAAAGACTATCCCAACTAAAAGCAGTACTAGACCGATTGCCGCATCAACAACAAATACAGTCGAATAATAACCCTTCGCTTTTGCCATTTCGCCCCTGTGATAACAGACGGCAATAAATCGAGCAGCAAAAGAGTTGATCGACAACATCCCTATCGTAGCAAAGCTAACGATATTGTTTGCCAGGGTTATGAATCCATAGGCGTCAGCACCCAAATTGTTAGTAATAAAGGGTGTCAGAAGCAGGTTAATAAAATAGTTAAATGCATAAGCGATAACCGTTATTAAAACAGTTTCTAATATCTGAACAGTATCTCTCCTGCTATTTTTCATTCAACAACCTATCCCAATCTACCGTTGCGCACTCTGACAACGACCGTCCATAACCGGCCAATAATGTGAACGGAACATAAAGCTGAGATGCACCCTCATATGATTCGACAATCATGGTTAACATAAGAGCGAAACAGCAGGCTGACAGCATCTTAATTACGGTGTTTCCGCGCCATGGTTTGCATATTCGCCATATGGAAATGAAAAATAGAACCCAGCACACAGCAAATAACGCCCCGCCTGAAAACAAAACCTCTAGAACGTGATTGTGGGTATAGGGCATCGTGCCGACCATGAGAAGTTTGGAGGCGCTTGATCTAACTCCATATCCGAATACAGGGGCTTTTGCAATCGAATTCATATAAGAATCCCAAATCAAAGTTCTCCCAGTAAATGTCAGGTTTTTACCGAGACCTTCTATGAGAACGCCAAACACTTCCTGAAAGCGAAATACGACAATCAGAAAGAAGAGAACGTAATAAATACAAACGAATGATCGAAAGTTCAATAAACTGCCGTTACCTTTATTAATAAACAAATAGGCACACACCAGAACAATCAATGAGACAACAGCAGCAGCACACTGCGTCAAAATAATCGTTATGGCAGCAATTATGCAATAAAGGGCAGGAATAGCTCCGCGTTTAAAATATCCTGCATAACAAACTGCAAAACAAAAACCAGGAAGAATCGTTTGAAGATGATTATTGTCATAGCCAAGAAACCAATTTCTTGTTTGATAGATCGTTTGATACATTCCGTCAGGAAATAGCAGTATTGTTATCAAATTGACGAACACCAATAGCAGATAGCAGGCAATGCCTCCTTTTAAAAAATGTGGAAAATCTCTGCAGCCTAAATCAACAAGCAACACCAAAGCAATCGCAGATGCGGCAGAGTTAAACCATGCTCCAGTATCAAGACCGTTGTATATGGTCGAAAGGAACAAAGCGCCCTGCATTAAAAGAAAGACCAATACCGGAACGTTCATTTTTCCAAACCGCATATACAGCAGAGCCACAATAAGAGCGGAAAGTAAACGAAGATAGGTTGCAATACCCTCAATAGATGGATACTGAGCCACAACAGCAGGCCTAATTAAAGGTAAAAGAAGTACGAAATAGACAAAGGGGTTAAGCTGAAATAGGTGCCTATTATTTTCCTTTAATTCCTGAGTACAGAAATTCTCTTTCCGAACGCCACCATTGTAAAAAATTAGATTCTCACACATTCTTCTACCGTTTAATTATTGTCGGACAAATAAATAAGAATGAAATAAACCGATATTTGGCTAGTGACCGATCGCAGTGCCTAGGAAGGAGACAGCTTCTTCTCGCTTACGATTAAGAACACTTTGTGAGAAACCAAAGTCACATATCTCTTCTGCGATTTGGAAATCACTAAAACTCGTAAGCGAGTGATTTTCGAGCCTAGTCATTTGCAACAAATTAGCGATACGGCCACAAAAACGACCAGGACTAATCGTGACGAACTTCTTGCCAAGGTTTACGGAATAGGCAGTTCCATGGAACGAGTCCGTGATAACGATTTCGGCTCCCAGGAACAATGAAAGGAACCTTCCTACGGAAGGACAAATAACAGCGCTCTCGCCAGAACGCCTCTCGTGCACGCCGTATGCAATTCGCATAACTTTGAGGCCAGTCTTCTTGGCAACCTTTTGCACATAAGAATCGAACTCAGCATTACGATTGAGTTGGTAAACAAGAATATAAGGTTCAGGCGAAACCCAACCGTCTGCGATTGCCTCCCAATCGCTACGATTCAGCATGAGCGTAGGATCAATGACGGGCACAGCGCCATGAACACCAATAGACTCAAGAAGATCAGCCGCTTCCTGCTCTCGAACAGAGATGCAAGAGTATGAAGACAGGGCCTTTCGCATCGGCTCGACTTCCCAATCTTCCAGCGAAGCCTTGCCGACACTCGCCGCATACGCAATCTTCCTTTTTCCCTCAGGAGCAAAAGACAGATAGAAGGCGCGGTCAAAACCGTTATTCCAAATGCTATTCCAGACTTGATCACTGCCGGTGCAGTAGATATCTGCAACTGGAGGATTCGCGTCCAGCTCATCTGCTGAATAATATGGACGCTCAGTCAAAGCAAGCTCAGAACGCCTAAACTCATCAAGAGGAGCACGCCTCCTTGCGACCATGCGAGATACAGGTATTTTTGCAATCTGTTTGACACCAGGGACTTTAAAAATGGGCATCTTCTTTACAAGCTGGCCATTAAGAGCTCGATCGACCTCGTTTTCGGGAATTGCGTCCTTACGGTAATAGTCAATTATTTCCGCTTGTGCACCTACGCGAGCCAAGACGACCTGCGTTGCATAGGTCTGCAGGCAAGAGCCATAGTTCGGTGAGTTATGGAGTGTTATAACTCCGACTTTGCAAGGCATGTGCAAACCTACTTTCTAAGCAATTTCTTATAGACAAAAGAGCGAAGCCCGTTAGGCATGACACAAACAACGGCATGCGGAACAAACGAGGCAATAAAATCAACAGGGCTAAACCAGCCAGAACGCAATTGAGCAAACTTAAACTTCCAGATATGCGGCAGGTACGAAAGGCCGCCCCTGCGAGCATAAAAATCAGGGCTCACGCGCATCGCTACAAGTGGTTCAGGCAGGTTATCTGCGCGACAGCCACTGGCTAGCATCCTGTTAAACAGATCCCAATCTTCAAAATAAAGATATTCAGAGCTGTAATTCCCAGCCTCCAGTACCTTAGATTTTTTAAACGTCATAGGTGGGTGGCGGAAAGGGTTTCGACGCTTAGAACAAGCGAGGATATTGTCCAGCCCCTTGGGCAAATTCGTTGAAGCGATTGGCGTCTTAGGAGAGTCAATAAACTCGACAACGTCACTGCCGACCATGTCAAGCCCACCCTCAATAGCGGCAAGCTGTTTCTCCATACGGTCAGGACGCGCCACATCATCGGTGTCCATGCGTGCAACAATTTCATTGGAACAGGAAAGCATACCTTCATGAAGAGCATATCCTAGTCCATGGTTCTCACCGTAGGCGACGAATTTGAACAGGTCAGGCCACCGCGAGTCATATTCGGAAAGCACCGACTCAAGTTCAATGGTCAAGGGACCGTCCTTAACCATTACGATTTCAGCTGGAGGGATAGTCTGGTCCAACATGCTGTTAAGCGCCTGGCGCAGAAACGCAGGGACTTCTTTTTTGTAAATGCTCATCAAGACGCTATAAGAGGCCACGGCGTCGGAAGTACCCATCTATCGTCCCGTCTTCTTCTTGCCGAACATGGCACCAAAGGTGCCCGTAAAACATTTCCAATCCATACGGAAGCAACGGTTCCGTACGTAATGGAGCTCAATCTTCTGGCGTAGGCCGCTCTCGAAGGTGGCGGCGTTGCGATCGGTCGCCTGCCACAGGCCCGTAATGCCGGGCTGGACAGAAAGCAACTCAGCCTTTTCCTCATCGGAAAAGTGCTGCTCAAGTTCGTCTTTTGTAATGGGGCGCGGTCCAATGACGGAAAGATCGCCGTTCAGCACGTTCAGGAATTGCGGCATTTCATCGATAGAGCACTTGCGAATGAACTGGCCAACCTTAGTAATGCGAGGGTCATCATCGACCTTGCGCTCGACTTCCCACTGATGAAGCTGCTCAGGACTCAGATACTTCCGCACGTTGCCGGCGTCGGCGACCATGCTGCGGAGCTTTAGAATCTTGATGGTCTTACCGCCCTTGCCAACACGCTCCTGCGTATACAACGGGTTTCCGGGCGATTTCAAACAAATGAATGCGCAAACAATGGCCACTGGAATTACCAGCACCACACTCACGCAAAGGCTGAAAACAAAATCAAACAGCCTCTTCAAAAAACGGTAAGCCAGCGTACCGCTCGGTTGTATCTTCTGAACGGCTAGCGACTCCCCCACAAAAGCGCTGCATTCAGTCGTCTCTTTACTAGTCAAGTTCAAATCCACGTCCCTGTCCCCCAGGGATCCCCCAATCGATAAATTCAAAAAAGCGAACGAGTAGCCGATGCAACGTCTTCCCTACGTTTTGCTGGGAACGTCCAACGGAAGCAGCTCCCTAAATGCGGAGTCGCCTTCGCCCACGTCTACCAGGCACCAGCGCTTATGACGGTCGATCTTCTTTACACGGGCCTCTTGCCCCACCAAGGGCCCTTGCTCTATATGCAGCACGCCGTCTTCTATGCGGGCTACGCTGTTGCGCACCACGCCGTCGTCGTCGAGCACGCTGCGGTACCAGTCCTGTGCATCGTCCGGCATGGGCGCATAGGCCCGCTCCCTGCTGCCGGCAATGCGGCAACCAAAACTCAACTGGGCCAACGCCTTGTCGAGCGTGGCGGCATCGCGCGTGGCGACGAAGAAGTATTCCTTGTACATGGGTTTGGTTTGGAGCGACCAGGCGCCGTCCCGCTTAAACCAGAACTCCTTTTGCATCACAAAAGCGTCCTGCATCAGATCGTGCGGGATAATGCGGCGGACCTTTTCGCAGGTCTCGCGCTCTTTACCATGCGGGGTGTGGACCAGATACCAGCGGACGCGGCCGTGCTGGCTGTTGGTTATGGCGCCACTAAAGGCACCGGGCAGCTGCTCTTGGCGCCGCATTGTCTGTTCCATGTACTCGCCCCCTTCTCCAGCTCCGCGACGCACGCGGATGCAGGGCGTTAAGAACAGGCTTCTCGCTCGCAGCTAGGCGCAGTCGCAAAAGTACAGGTTTTTGTATCTTTCGTCGTTGCTCATTATACGAGCAAACTGCTGACGTTTTCCCAGATTGCACAAAATGCGCCGCGAATGGGTGCATCTCCATACGCCTCTATAAAAACCTGTACCTTTTTGCACAACAAAAAAGCCGCTCTCACCAGCGGCTTTTCTTCTATAGACAACAAAAAAGGCGACCGCCCTATAGGACGATCGCCTTTGTTAATTCTTGTATTGTTTGTGCTAGGCGCGAGTCTTGATCTCCTCGAGCACCTTGGCCACAAACTCGTCAACGCTCATCTGAACGGTCTCGTTGGAACGATCGCGGACGGAGATGTTGCCGGCCTCGACCTCCTTCTCGCCCAGGATGAGCATATAGGGCACGCGGTCGATGCTGCGGGCCTCGCGGATCTTGTAGCCGATCTTCTCGTCGCGGTCGTCGCAAACCACGCGGATGCCGGCCTCCTCCAGCTTGGCGCACACCTCGTGGGCGTAGTCGCGGCTCTTCTCGGACACGGGCAAGGCCTTGACCTGCACGGGAGCCAGCCAGGTGGGGAACTTGCCCGCAAAGTGCTCAATCAGAATACCAATGAAGCGCTCGATGGAACCAAAGCATACGCGGTGCAGCATGATGGGGCGCTTCTTGGTGCCGTCGGCGTCCACGTACTCCAGGTCAAAGTTGAGCGGCATCTGGAAGTCGAGCTGGACGGTACCGCACTGCCAGGTACGGCCGAGCGAGTCCTCCAGGTGGAAGTCGATCTTGGGACCGTAGAAGGCGCCGTCGCCCTCGTTGACCTCGTAGTCCATGTGCAGCTGCTCCAGAGCAGTGCGCAGGCCCTCCTCGGCGCGAGCCCAGTCCTCGTCCGAGCCCATGGAGTCCTCGGGGCGGGTAGAAAGCTCAACGTGGTACTTAAAGCCAAACTTCTGGTACACGGAGTCAATGAGGTTGACCACGCCCACGATCTCGTCGGTCAGCTGGTCGGGACGCACAAACAGGTGGGCGTCGTCCTGGTTAAAGCAGCGCACGCGGAACAGGCCGTGCAGGGCGCCGCGAAGCTCGTGGCGGTGCACCAGGCCAATCTCGCCGGCGCGGATGGGCAACTCGCGGTAGGAGTGCGGCTTGGAGGCGTACACCAGCACGCCGCCCGGGCAGTTCATGGGCTTAATGCAGTACTCTTCGTCGTCGATGACGGTGGAGTACATGTTGTCCTTGTAGTGGTCCCAGTGGCCACTGGTCTTCCACAGCTGCTTGTTCATGATGAGCGGCGTGGAGATCTCCACGTAGCCGGCCTTGTGGTGAATCTCGCGCCAGTAGTCCAGCAGCGTGTTCTTAAGGATCATGCCGTTGGGCAGGAAGAACGGGAAACCGGGGGCCTCGTCGCGCATCATAAAGAGGTCCATCTCGCGGCCGATCTTGCGGTGGTCGCGCTTCTTGGCCTCCTCCAGCATGTGCATGTGCTCGTCGAGCTCTTCCTTGGTGGCAAAGGCGACGCCGTTGATGCGGGTGAGCATCTTGTTGTCCTTGTCGCCCTTCCAGTAGGCGCCCGAGACGCCGGTGAGCTTAAAGGCCTTGAGCGCCTTGGTGTAGCAGATGTGGGGGCCGACGCACATGTCGATGTAGTCGCCCTGCTGGTAGAAGGTGATGCGGGCGTCTTCGTCCAGGTCGCCGATGTGCTCGACCTTATACTTCTCGCCGCGCTCCTCCATAAGGGCGATGGCCTCGGCGCGGGGCTTCTCGTACACGGAAAACTTGAGGTTCTCCTTGACGATCTTCTTCATCTCGGCCTCGATCGCGGGGAAGTCGTCCTCGCTGATCTTGACGCCCTCGGGCAGGTCGACGTCGTAGTAGAAGCCGTTGTCGGTCGCGGGGCCGTAGGCAAAGTCGGCCTGGGGGTACAGGCGCTTGATGGCCTGCGCCATGATGTGCGCGGCAGAGTGGCGGATGACGTGCGTGACCTCGTCCTGCGGGAGCTCGGCCACCGAACCGTCATTGTAGAGTGCCTTCATGGGTATGTTTTCTCCTCTCGGATGCCTGATGCAAGTGCGTGCGATGCGCTCGGCGTTTTTGACTTGCATCATTATAGGCAGGTTGCCTTGGTATACAAGCGCCCGCCGCACCTTAATGGCACGGCGGGCGATTTTCTACGCATGCTTCATCGTGTGGG
>JAIIUG010000173.1:0-1744 GCA_022739635.1 Collinsella sp.
GCATGAGCTCGTCCCAGGTGCCGCCGACGCCCATCAGGAACACGGCGTCGTAGCCCTCGTCGGCGACCTTGTCGGCGAGCGCGGTCATCTTCTTGCCGGCCTCGTAGACGTTCTTGCCGTCCTCGACGTAGCCCTCCTGGCTAAAGTGCATGATCTCGATCTTCTCGGTTTCCTTCATGGCTTTTCCTTTCTGTCCTGCACGCGAATCTATACATCGCGTTTCTTTTCGATACCAATTATAGACATACACCTAACGTGTTTTTAATACCACTTTTCAATCTACTCCAATCCTCGGTGAACGGTCGAAATTCTCTGGTGAGTGGTATTAAATTAGAATTTGATGTATAGCTAACGCCCCTGACGTCTCCCTTGTCTGACAAAGAACAGCGTTCCTACCAGCGCAATAATGGTCGATGCCCCAAACAATACCGCCTGTACGCCCAAAGCCTCCGCCAAAAACGGAGCCGCCAGCAGCGGCACCACGCCGGCGCTCATCAGGCCAAAACGCACAAAGCCGGTAATGCGCCCCAGGTATTTGATGTCGGCGCGCTCCTGAATCAAGATCATCTGCAGCGGTTCCAGGAATCCCCAGGCCAGACCGTTAATCGCCTGACCGATAATAGCGACCCCCAGCATATCGGTGCCCACGTACACCATGGACCCAATGCCCACGGTCATGAGCGCGCCGAGCAACAATCGCAGGTTGACGTGGCGAGCAGAAAGCTTGGTCAGGACGAACGCGCCCACCGAGGAAGTAAGGCCCACGACCGAGGACAGCCAGCCCAGCCAGACGATATCCACGTTGAGCACATCGCGGTAGAACAACGACTCCAGCGAATCGAACGCGCCGAACGCAAAGAAACCCAAAAAGCCCGAGATAAAGATGAGACGCAGATCGTGGTCGCGAAACGTAAGTCGCGCACCCTCGGCCATGCCGCCCAGAATACCGCCCTTCGACTTCTCCGCTTTTGTGGGAGCAACACACTCGTGACAGCCCAAGGAGAGCGCGGCCGCCACACCCATCATGCCCGCCATGAGCAGATAGACCGATTGCGTGGCAAAACAGCTCACGATGGCGCCACCGAGCAGCGGGCCAGCGGTATAGGCGATATTGCTGTAAAACACCATGAGACCGTTCACGCGGGTACGGCCCTCGGTGGTCGACTCTAGGTATCCCGGAAACGCATGCGTGCAGGTGTTGATAAAGCCGCCCGCAAGTCCCAAAACGCACGCGGCAAACACAAGCCCGGGGACAGACAACGGCGCCAACCCCACGCCAAGCGAAAGCACCGCCGTAATCACGCACGTCACAAACGACGTCCGACGCGGCCCAAAGCGGTCGATGACCGATCCCGACACCATATTGCCCACCGACGTCATAAGATTGCGCACGAGCGTAATGGCGGCAACCAAAAAGGCCGTGCCGGCCAGATCATACGTGGCCGCACCGATAAGCCCCAAAAAGTAGACCGCGTTGTTGGCGCACCACTGCAGGGACTCAATAAGAATCAGCCTGACCTCTGCCGGCGTCAGGCGCATTGCTTCGCGATCCTTCGCGAACATACGAACTCCTTCTATACAAAAAGGGGATGGAGGGCATAGGCCTGCTCCATCCCCTTTCCAGGTTGCAACGAAAATCTATGCAGCCGGGCCCTTACGCCAGCACGCCGAAGAACGCGCCGACGATGCCCACGACCATGGTGGCCACGATCAGCACCATGGGGTTGATCTTCTTGGACAGCAG
>JAIIUG010000174.1:0-1739 GCA_022739635.1 Collinsella sp.
AATGTATAGCTTGCGAGAGAAAAGGCGACTGCCCGCGTAACGCTGGATCCCCAATCACTATTCGCCATTACCAAGGGACCTGCCGCAAGGAAAATAAAAAAAGATGTGGGCAGATATCGAAGCAGCCGGCGCGTCCGAGTTAATGCCAACATATCGCCGGCATGCCGCTGCGGCAGCTCAGGCTCTACAGCTTCGCCCCCACCCGCAAACAGCGCCACCAGCTCACGCGAGCCCGCAACCGACGCCTTCCCGTATGCTCGGTGAAGCGTGGTCCGCACCGTCGATGGCTTCGTATCCGTCTCCCTGGCAATTTCCGCCGGCGTTTTCCCTTTGAGCAACAATCGAACAAACTGCTCTTCTCGAGGCGACAGGGCAGGGGAAAACACCCCCGCATCGAATGGGTCGGACGTGCGAGGGGTATCCGAATTGTTGTCCCGTTTCCCCCTTAGCAACGTGCACACGAAGACAGCAACAGTAATAGCCGATCCCATCGCCAGCAATGCAATGATCGTGGCATCGTTTGCGAAGTATGCCACCTCAACAGCCGGAACAAGGCCAATAGGAACTGCTACGAGCACAGAACGGGCAAACACGTCGCTCTGTCCCCGACCAAAGGTACGGGGACAGCAAAGCAGCGGGGCCACAGCCAACATGAGATAGACCAGAGGAATTAAAAGCACTAGGCCAATTGATGCGGCCGTTACAGGGGACATCCCCCATGGCTCGGGAACGACTCTCCATGAAACTCGACAGCAAAACAGCAGGCAAGACAGGACGGCTATTGTTTCTGTAAAAAACGCGTTCTGCGGGTGACGGGCCTCTCTTTCGTCAGTCCGCGTCGCCCTCCGCGTCAAAGGAAAACCCGCCGTATCCCAAATTACATATGAGAGGAGCAGCGACCCAGCAAAGCACGAGACGCACGAAACGCCATGCAACAGCCAGATCGGCGCAAACACGAATGGGATAGAATCTCCGCGAGCATAGAAAACTAGGTCGGACCATTCGGGAACCGTTGCAATAACACCGAGGAAAACACCGATAGCACCGAGATGCCTCGGCCGTCTCATTTCTCTCCCTTTGCATAGCGCAGCACCATGAACAAACGCCGCAAGGCATGCGCCAAGGATAACGAGCCAGGTCATCGCACCTGATGCCAGGCCGATTGAAGATGAAAACCGGTGATAAGGAGTGACCGCCATTACGACAAGCGCAATGGCGCAGGCGGATGTATCAGAACGGCGGGAAAAGAGCATATGGCCTCCATAGCGTGTCATTATATCGCTCGGACTGCTCGTTTATCTCCGCGCCCACACCAGCCAGCATCAACGATTCAGGCGAACTCCAATCCGAGCCAGATCACGGTCCAGCTTTTGTCCGCAGTCCCCGCATCAAAGTGGGATGCGCTTTCCTTTTGAGCGCTGATCTGGAAATTGCATCCCATTCTGGGCCAATATTCTGGGACACAGTTTCCGCAGCCTTCCCCATCCGGAAAACGCATCCCACAATTTGACCGAAAACTGGGGCGCGCTTTCCGTATGCGTTGAGACGAGGGCCAAGTCAGATAGGCCACCTCGCCCCGCTACCTTCACCATGCACCCGAGCGTGCTACACTAGCAGCATCTATGCCACCGCGAACGGCTCGGCTCCGCGCCCGCCACTCGCAAACGAACTTTAAACGCACGAGGGTTGGCCATGCCGCTTTTCTCGCAACATACCGCCCGGTTCTCGCCGGACGTTCC
>JAIIUG010000046.1:0-17664 GCA_022739635.1 Collinsella sp.
TTGAGATTAAAGCTCCCGGCAACGGGGGCTTTTCTTTTACGTAAACGCCGCATGGATTCGAACCTCGGTCAAAGGGACTATTTCTCATCGACTCGTGTAAGATTTCGAATATGCGCCTTGGTGAGCCCGTGGCGCGCTCTTTCTTTAGACGACCGATCAGGGTGATATTTCGTGGCAGAGCGTCCGACATACAAGCTCAGGTTTCTCGATCCCAAAAAGCGCTTTCCGGCCATGCCCGAGCAGCCTGCGGGACGCTCGTATGGCGTGGTTTGGAAGCTCTTTGGCGAGGACCCGCATGAATCATGCTATGTCGTCGAATTTGTCGGCAAAAGCCATGTGTCGCTTTTGGGCTACGTGAGCGTTTCGGGTGAGGTCTATAAGGTGGACCGTCCCGTTAACGAGGCATCGCTGCCCGACGATCCCGACATGCAACTGATTCTTGACGAGTCCGATTCCAACATCGGTGAGATTGCGGTCAGGGGTACCGATGGGACGATGCACTCCCGGGCGCGAGTCATCGGCTCTCCCGTAGGCACCATGCGCGAGCAATCCGATCGCGAGACGTGGAATTCGACGCGCAGCCTTCGCTACGGCGAGTTCATGTCCTCGATGTTCTTGCGTTACGTGATATTTGCCGATTCTGAAAACGCTGTCTCAGGCACGGCAGACGGTGACGGCCTCGACGAGGGCATGAAAAATGCCGTCGACAAGATCAAACTTGTAAAACTCCCCGAGCCGGTTGAGGTGCTGCTGAGTTTTGATTCCACGCCGCTGCCCGATGCAATCGAAACGTTGCTCTACCGCATTGACCATACAGATAATCCAAGTGGTATTGAGCGCTATGCCGCCGCTTTGATGGGCGAAGTCAATCTGCCTCGCCTGCGCACCATTGCGGCCAAAACCGAAATGAGTCTGGCGCGCATCGATCGCTCGAGGCTCTTTTATCTCAATTTTGACCGTAGCCTGCTGGATCAGGACGAGATCGATACCCTGTTTGCCGTCGAGTGCCGCCTGAACCGCCTATCGGGCATTCTTGAGCGTATTGGGGCGGGGTTGGGCCCCGTTGCCTCGTCGCCAAGCTTTGAGGGCTGCTCGCTCTTTGATCTCTGGCATATCAGCAAGACGACCAACGACGTTCCTCGCCTGCTCGAAACGCTGTCGAATGACAATCCGTGGGCCAAGCCGGGAACGGTTGCGTGTCAGCCGGGTGGCGAGTGGGACGTTCGCACCCGCTTTGCACGTATCGTAGAAGCGCTCAACGTGGTCACACGGCTCGACTACACCTATCGGGCGAACGTCGCCGAGGGCATCATGCTGGTGCGATTTGGCCGCACGGTTGTCGATGCTATGCCTCAGCGCGAATACGATGCTCAAGATGACGCCTGGCGCGAGGTAGATGAGCCTAAGCGCACAGCATGGGCCACTGAGCACGATGCGCGTATTGCGCTTACCCTCGCGGCGGCTTGCTTTGCTTCGGGTGCTCGCATCACGCGCTGCTACGTGCAGATTGCGGCTCCCGACGGCGAGCAGGGCGAGCGCGTTGTTGTAACGTACTCCTTTGGCCGTGCGGCCTATCTGGCCGATTGCGTTTCTGTCGCCAAAGATCTTGAGAGCATGGATATGGATGACATGCCCTGCAAGCATTTGCTCGAGGCATATGAGGCAGATGCGCCGGACACGATTGAGCCTGCAGAGGTTCACGCCCGACCACGCGATGACCATCGTCCATTGCCGCCTGCGCTTCGCGATTTGCTGCTCGCTGATACGGCTGACGAGCTTGAGGTAATGGAGGAGGACAACGATCCGTATGTCGCCCGCGTCGTCGAGCTGCGCGAGCAATCCAAAGTTGATCGAGCTGGTGCTTTCGAGGGCTTTTCTCGCCTTGTCGAGGAGCTGGAAGCCAAGTGTACTGTTGCTGAGCTTTTGGCGACGGGCCCAGTGCAGACCCAGTTCTGCGACAACCAGCTGGTGCGCATGGTGCTGCCGGTGATGGAGGAGGACCGTTCCGTGCGTATCCTTCGCGCTCCCGATGCACTGTATTTTGCCCAGCACGAGATCTGCAGCTTTTACGCCGAACAAGAGGACTTTGAGCGCGCACTGCCCGAGGTTCGTCGTCTCTACGATTTGGCGCGCTCGTCCATGCAGTCTCACTTTGCCCTGATCAACGTGCTAGCGCGCCTGGAGCGCTATGACGAGATTATCGAGGTGGCGCGCCATGGCCTGCGCATTGCCAGTGACCGGCCTTCGATCGGTTACCTGTTCTATCGCCTGGCGTTTGCCTATTGGAACTGCGACCAGCTCGAGCTGGCGCTGGCATGCTATCGCCTGGTGCCGCGCGGCGAGGAGTCGGGCGGCAGCGCGCAGGAGGAAATGCAGGGCCTTATGAACGAGATGGGCGTCATCAAACCGCCCACGTTTGAGGAGGCTGTCGAGACCATCCGCAAGGCAGGTCTTGAGCTGCCGCCGGTGCCCGCCGTGACCAATCAACTCGCGGATGCTGCCGTGCAACTCGTCGATAACGGCTTCTTTTTCTTGGCGCGCGGCTGCATCTATCAAATGTGGCGCACCATGGGCAACGACGAACTCGGCTCCCTCAACCGCTCGCTGGGGTGAAGTCAGGCTGAGCCGTGCGGCCATCACCCCAGCATCTCTTTGAGCGTAACAAGCTCGACATTGCCTATCGCAGCGGCGCGTTGGCGGCAGTTGTCGGTAAATCCTTCCTTTGAGAACAAGTAGTACCGCTCGATACGCTCGCCCAAAAGAGTACCGCGGCGTAGGAGTGTATCGAGCACATCGGCGTCCACAGCTTCATTTCGCCATTTACATTCGCCAACGATGAGCCCGTTATCGATACTTTCGAACACGATGTCGATTTCTTCCTGTTGCTTTGTTTGAGGATTGGTTCCCCACCACGTTCCGATTCCTTTAAACAGAATGTCCAGGTTGCCGTTGGCCACTTGCTGAGCTAACCATTGGCGACAAATGTCCTCGAATACCGGCCCAACGAATGTCGGGAAATCGGTTTTAACGATTGCGCTTGCAATTCTATCCTCGAGTCCAACTTCGAGTGCGCCGGCGTATTTGGGAATGAAGTAGTACCAAAAACGAAAGAGGTTATCGCCGATGCGGTAGAAAACCTGACGTTTTTTGGCATGGACTTGAGGCGTTACGCGCTCAACAAGCTGAAGCTCGGCAAGGGCGTCAAGTAATTGGGATACTTGCGGGCTGTTGAGGCCAGTGGTATCGGCAATCTCCTTAGGCCTGACGTAGCCGTTGGCAATCGCAGAAATAACGGCGTTGTAAATGGCGGGATTCCGCACCTCTTGAAGCAGGTAGTTTTCGGGTTCGATATGCAGGTAGGCGCCCTGACGCAAAACATGCTTTGCAAGATTGCCTGCCGTTGAATCCGAATCATCGAACTGGCTGAGATACATGGGGATGCCGCCCACAGCCGCATAAAGCTCGACAAGCTTTTGAGGATCGGCTTGTGGAAGCATTTTCTTGGCATCGAAAATGGAAAAGGGCTTGAGCTTTATCTGCAGAGTTCTGCGTCCGTATAGAGGGCTTTTATAGCCCATGACCTGGTGCTCCATAAAACTCATTGAAGACCCGCACAGAATAAGGAACAGCTTGCTCGATTCGCGGTTTTGGTCGATGAGAACCTGAAGGAACGACGAGATGCCCGGATAGCAGGCGGCCAGATAGGGATATTCATCGATAACAAGAACCAGACGCTCCTTTTGAGCGATCTCGAAGGCAGCGGTGAGTGCGTTACAAATAGAGTTTGTCGTTGGCTCAGGCGTCATCAGGCCAAAGGCTGGGTCGATTTCCGAAAGGGCCTTGTTGAGCAGTCGAACGTTATCGCCAATAGTTGTTTCGAGCGCCGTGAAAAAGCATACTTTTGGCTTATTGGCGACAAAGGTTCTGAGCAGGCTTGTCTTGCCAACGCGGCGGCGTCCATAGACGACGACAAATTGAAAAGAATCGCTGGAGTAGGCGGCATCGAGCTCGCACAGCTCGCGCTCTCGCCCAACAAAAGACGGCATTTGCATCACCTACATGTAGATAAGGTATAACTAATTAAACTATAACGAATTAAGGTATGAATTACTATATTGAACAGATGACAGAGTAGAGACGCATAAAGACGCGGTCGAGACCATCCGCAGGGCTGGGCTTGAGCTGCCGCCGGTGCCCGCCGTGACCAATCAGCTCGCGGATGCCGCCGTTCAACTCGTCGATAACGGCTTCTTTTTCTTGGCGCACGTCTGCATCTTTCAAATGTGGCGCACCATGGGCAAAGATGAACCCGGCTCCCTCAACCGCTCGCTGGGATAGGGGGCAATCTGTAGGTGTTACAGATTGAAACGTTGTGTCCTGAGGGATTGTTTGTCTTGATCTGTAACATTTACGGGCCGATTTGCTCGATAACTGTTACAGATTGAGACATTTGCGGATGGCGCTGACTGTTTGTCTAAATCTGTAACATCTGGACGAAGATTCGGCCTGTAACTGTTACAGATTGAGATGCTTGGCTGAGACGTCTACTGGCAAATTGGAATCGCTCCAAAATTCCCCCTTGCCCATCCTCGACTGTTTGGTTACTATAGAACGGCTGTTACGGAGAGCTGACCGAGAGGCCGAAGGTGCTCGCCTGCTAAGCGAGTATGCCCCAAAAGGGCATCTGGGGTTCGAATCCCCAGCTCTCCGCCAGTACGAATTTGAAGAAGGGCTCCGTAAGGGGCCCTTTTTGGTATGGAGAACGTTAGCTGGGGATTCGAACCCTCAAAAAATGAGGCGCCCCGTTGGACGCCTCATTTGGTTCGATGTGATATCGCTTTGGCCCTACACCTCAGGAGCCTTGGCTACGGTCTCGCTCTCGGCTGTGAGCGGGCGGTTGTCGATGCGGCGGCCCAGGCGGTCGAGCTTCACGAGCAGCCACTCGATGGGATTGGGCCCCGTTCCTTCCTCGTCGGCAACCAGATCCATAACGGCAATCTTGGTGCCGTCCTGCTTAAGCGTGACGCTGCCCACCTTATCGCCAGCATGCACCGTACCCGAAAGGTCATCGTAGCTAACCTTTTCGGTCACTTCGCCGGCGAGTGAGAATACCGTTGCCTGTGCGGCGGGGTCGGCGAGCGTGGCATCGATCGTCTTGTCCGTCCAATCTGTCTGGCTAATGCGTGCCATGAGCGGGTTGCCGTTGACGGTCTTCTCCTGCGTGTTGGCGATCGCGACCGTGACCTTGTGGCCGTAGTACCAGTTGGCAAGGGTGGCGGTATCGGTAAAGCGCTGGTCGGTGGTGGTGGAGTTCAAAACGACGGTGTAGATCTCGTCGCCGTCGCGGTTGTAGGCGCTCGTGAAGCAGTAGCCCGCGTCGTCGGTGGTGCCGGTCTTGCCGCCAATGTTTCCGTCCTGACCAAGCAAAACGTTGTGCGTGTCCATGGAATGCGAATGGTCTGAGCCATCGGCGCCCGTGACCTCAATCCAAGAATCCTCGCTCGCGACGACTTTACGAATCGTATCGTTTTTCATGGCCTCCCGCATCATCAGTGCCACGTCATGTGCGGTTGAGTGCATGTCGCCGGCCCACTCATCAAAGTCCAGACCGTGTGGGTTCTCAAAGACCGTGCCGGTGCAGCCGAGCTTTTTGGCGTGCTCGTTCATGGCCTTCACAAAGGTTGCCTCGGCGTCTTTGGTCTTGGGGTCGATCTTTTTGCCCACGTACTCGGCAAGCACGATGGCGGCGTCGTTGCCCGAGGGGATCATCAGGCCGCGTAATGCCTGCTCCACGGTGAGCTCGTCGCCTTCGAGCAGGCCGGCAGTCGAGTTGCCTACGGTGGCGGCAGCGTTGCTCACCGTGACCTTCTCGTCCATCTTGCAGTTTTCGACGGTCAGGATTGCGGTCATGACCTTGGTGATCGAGGCAATCTTGACCTGCTCATCGGCGTCGCGTCCATAGTAGACGGTGCCGTCCTTGCCCATAACAAGGGCATTATTTGCCTCGATATCGGGCAGGTTTTCTGTCGTGATGCCGCGGACGTCGGCGGTCTTGCCGCAGACGTCGTCGGTCGTGAGCACTTGGGCGCCGGCAACAGCGGGCGCGCCGGCAACAAGGGCGATGGCGCAGGCAAAGCCGGCGGCAAGCTGGGTGGAGCGCTTTGCAAAAGAGGTGAGGGACTTCACAGATTTCGCTTTCGACGGGACGGTCTCTTCTGGCACTAGAGTATATCGTTTGCCGGCGACGACGATCGTTGCGAGCGCGCATGGCCCGCATTCGTGCTCGAACGGGCGCAAGGATGCTTAAGGTCGACTTAATCGCCCACGCTTGTTGTGTGTGGCGGGCGCCGCCTCGGGCATAATGGAGCGCGAGAGGAGCACGCATGAACGAGCGCATACTGGTAGTTGATGACGAGAAGGCCATCGCCGACCTGGTTGGTATCTACCTTACAAAAGAGGGCTTTGACGTCCAGATCGCCTACAGCGGGGCCGATGCGGCCAAGGCAATTCTGGAACAAGAGTTTGACCTGGCGCTGCTCGATGTCATGCTGCCTGATATCGACGGCTTTGAACTGCTGCGCACGATTCGTGCCAGCCATACCTATCCCGTAATTATGTTGACGGCTCGCGATGCCCAGCAGGATAAGATCGAAGGCCTTTCGCTTGGCGCGGACGATTACGTGGTCAAGCCGTTCCGCCCGCTGGAGCTCATCGCGCGCGTTCATGCTCAGTTGCGTCGCTACACCAGCTACGGTAGCCGTGCGCAGGCGACCGAGTTGCCGACCCTCCAGCTCGACGGCCTCGAGATCAACCGTGACGCTCGCTCCGTGACGGTGGACGGTGCGCCGGTGCGCCTCACGCCCATCGAGTATTCCATCTTGCTGTATCTGGCCGAGCATCGCGGCAGCGTAGTGCCCGTGGAGGACCTGTTCCGCGCGGTGTGGAACGAGGACTTTATGCCCGGCTCCAACAATACGGTGATGGTGCACATTCGTCACCTGCGCGAAAAGATTGGTGACGACGCTCAGAAGCCGCGTTTTATCAAAAACGTCTGGGGCGTCGGCTACATCATCGAATAACGCTTTTCGCTTGTGAGGATATTGATATGACAAAAGACGATAGGCAGGCGTTCGAGGTGCCCGATCGGCTCTTTGAATACGTGAGGGCGGTCGTCGATAATCGCGCGCTTGCGACGGTGCTGCTCTTTTTGCTGAGTCTGCTGCTAATCGGCATTGATAACATCGCCGGTATCTTGGCGGTGCTACTCATCGGCTTCTTGCTGATCGATCGCTTTGAAATCGTGCGTCGTTGCGTGGTAATCGGCGGTGCCGCGTGGGTCATGACGCTGGCGATTGGCACCGTGGCACTCGGTGGCATTAGGGGACCGGTGCTGTTCGATGCCGGCTTTGTATTCAACATGCTTGGCTTTGTCCTGGCGCTTGCCGTGTGCGTCTTGTTCTTTTGCGGCCGAGCGCTGTATTACCAAGGCTACGAGCAAGGGGAACAGCATGCCGATCGCGTGCTTGCGGCCCGTATCCAGGATCGCCTGATCGATCATCCTGACGCCTGGGACAACATCGACGGAGACTTCCTGGAGGTCGAGGGTGCGCTCAACCGCGCGCGCGATCGCGAGCGTAAGGTGCAGCAAGCCCTACGCGACGAGTCGCATCGCAAGGACGACTTGGTCACATACTTGGCGCATGACTTGCGCACGCCGCTTGCCAGCGTGGTGGGCTACCTCTCGCTGTTGCAGGAGGCGCCCGATCTGCCGGTAGAGCAGCGCGCACACTTTACGGGCGTGGCGCTCGACAAGGCGCACCGACTCGACGCGCTTATTGAGGAGTTCTTTGATATCACGCGCTTTGACTTCCACGATATTGTGCTCACGCGCGGCTACGTCGACCTGGGATTGCTGCTGGCGCAGGTGGCCGATGAGTTCTATCCCATTCTCAACGAGCAGCACAAAGATGTCCAAGTTGATGTGCGTGAGGACCTGACGGTGCTCGTAGATGGCGACAAGATGGCCCGCGTGTTCAACAACATCATGAAAAACGCCATCGCCTATAGCTACGAAGGATCGACCATCACGATTGAGGCTGGGCGCCAAGATGACGGCGGCGTGCGAATTCGCTTTATCAATCAGGGTGATCCGATTCCGGCGGCTAAGCTCAAGGTGATCTTTGAGAAGTTCTATCGCCTGGATGCGGCGCGGGCGACCAATCGCGGCGGCGCCGGGCTTGGCCTTGCCATCGCCAAGGAGATCGTTGCAGCGCACGGCGGCACGATCGCGTGCGAATCGACGCCCGAGCATACCGTCTTTACCATCGAGCTGCCCGCTGCGTAGCGTAGGCGCCCTTACAAACACCTGACAATGCGCTCACGTGCGTATGAGCCGCGATTTCTACTATCGATACTGCTGAATTGATATCGATATGGAGGTATGCGGTATGACGGCTGCTGCGGCGATGGAGCCTACGGAGCTTGAGGAACTCATGGAGGCGCAAGCCGAGGCCGCGCACGAGCGCGAAGTTGGGGATGCGACTCACCCCACGGCGCAGGACCTTGCCGCCTCGCCGACGCGCATCGATGTTGAGGGCCTTGACCTGTTTTACGGCGACCATCATGCGCTCAAGGACGTGAACATCAAAATTCGCGACAAGCAGATCACCTCGTTCATCGGGCCTTCGGGCTGCGGAAAGTCGACGCTGCTGCGCTGCTTTAACCGTATGAACGACGGCATCAAGGATTGCCGTATCGAGGGCAATATTGCACTCGACGGCCAGAATATCCTGGGCGATTACGATATCTGCCGCTTGCGCCAGCGCGTGGGTATGGTGTTCCAACGCCCCAATCCGTTTCCCATGAGCATCTACGACAACGTCGCCTACGGTCCTCGCGGTATGGGCGTGCGCGACCGCGCTGTGCTCGACGAGTTGGTCGAGGACTCCCTGCGACGCGCCGCACTGTGGGACGAGGTTAAGGACAAGCTCAAGGAATCGGGTCTGGGTCTTTCGGGCGGTCAGCAGCAGCGTCTGTGCATCGCCCGTGCGCTGGCCGTACAGCCCGACATTCTGCTGATGGACGAGCCGACCTCGGCGCTCGACCCCGTATCGACGCTGGTGGTGGAGCGGCTGGCCTGCGAGCTCAAGGAGACCTGCACGCTGGTGATCGTTACGCACAACATGCAGCAGGCTGCGCGCATCTCCGACTCGGTCGCGTTCTTTTTGCTGGGCGAGCTGGTGGAGCATGCGCCCACTGCCCAGCTCTTCAAAAACCCGACCGATCCACGCACGGCGGATTATTTGACGGGTCGTTTTGGCTGATACCATCTAGTACAGGCGCCTTTAGGGTTAAGATGCGGTCATGCCGGCCGCAAAGGGGTTCAACATGATCTATTACGTCGAGGACGATGACAACATCAGGGATTTGACGGTCTACGCACTGCGCAAGCAGGGAATCGAGGCCGAGGGCTTTTCGTGCGATGGCGAGTTTAAGGCCGCCGTGGCGCGACGGGTGCCCGATGCCGTGCTGCTCGACATCATGCTGCCCGATACCGACGGCTTGGCGATTATGCGTCGTCTGCGTGCCGATCGCCTGACGGCGACGGTGCCCATTATGATGCTCACCGCCAAGGACACCGAGCTCGACAAGGTCATGGCGCTCGATGGCGGTGCCGACGATTATCTGACCAAGCCGTTCTCGCTTATGGAACTCGCTAGCCGCTGCCGTGCGCTGCTGCGCCGCGGTGGCATGGTCAAGCAGGCGAGCGATGTGCTCACCGTGGGCGATATTGTACTTTCGCCCAGTCACCGCGAAGTGACTGTTGCCGGTGAACCGCTCAAGCTCACGCTGCGCGAATTTGACCTGCTCGAGTACCTCATGCGCAAACCTGGCGTGGTCTTTACCCGCGAGTCGCTGCTGCAGAGCGTATGGGGCTGGGATTTCGACGGCGGTTCGCGCACCGTCGACGTGCATGTGCAGACGCTCCGCCAAAAGCTCGGCGAGCATGCGAGCTCCATAGAGACCGTGCGCGGCGTGGGCTATCGTCTGGCCGAGCCTTCGGCCGATGACGATGCCGAAGGAGCCGACAGCGCGGCTAGCGCATCGGAGGAGTAACTCGTGGTCTTAGCCCCCCAGGGAAAACGCACCCTGTCGCATCGCGTGTTCGCGACGATTTTTCTTTGCGCTATGGCGGTTATCGTGGCGTTTACGGTGCTGGGCGCGTTCTTTGTGCAAAATACCCTGGCAGATGCCACGAGCGCCAACCTTTCGCAGGAAACCGAGCTTATTGCCGCTGCCTTAAACGAGCAGCAGGAGCCCATCGCATTCTTGCGAAGCCTCGATCGCGAGGACCTTCGCATCACGCTGATCAATAAGGACGGGTCGGTCGCCTACGACAACGAGGCGTCGCCTTCCATGTTGCCCAACCATGGCGATCGTCCCGAGGTGGTTGAGGCCCTTGAGAACGGCTCGGGTTCTGCGGAGCGCGCGAGCACCACGCTCGACGAGATTATGCTATATCGCGCCGTCGCCCTTGATAACGGCCAGGTCGTTCGTTTGGCGCAGGCCCAGCCTGGCGTTGCGGCGATATTGCTTTCGCTGGTGGCGCCGATGCTGCTTATCGCGGCAGCGGGCGCGGTGCTCTCGTTTTTCCTTGCGCGCCGCGAATCCCGTGCCATCATCGCGCCGCTGCAAGAGGTCAATTTGGACCATCCGCGCCGTAGCTATGAGCATGCCTATGCCGAGATGGTTCCCATGCTCGAGCGTATTGAGTTCCAGCGCCAGGAGCTTAAACGCCAGATGGCGGTGCTTGCCGATAACGACCGCATGCGTCGCGAGTTCACGGCCAATATCACCCATGAGCTCAAGACCCCGCTTACGGCAATCTCGGGCTATGCCGAGCTTATTGCAAACGGCATGGTCGAGGGCGAGGACGACCTGCGCACCTTTGGCGGCCGCATCTACCGTGAGGCGGGCCGTTTGGCGGCGCTCGTCAACGATATTCTCACGCTTTCGAACTTGGATGAGGCCGAGCGTGCGAGTGATGGCGAGGCGGTGCCCATTGGCTCCACGGAGCCCATTGAGCTTTCGCGTGCTATCTACACGGTCGAGCAGCGTCTTGAGCAGGTCGCTCGCCAGGCAAATGTGACGATAGGCCATGAGACCAAGCCTGTGGTCGTCGAAGGCGTAACGCGCCTGATCGATGAGCTCATCTATAACCTGGCGAGCAACGCCATTCGCTACAACCGGCCCGGCGGTACGGTGACGTTGCGGTGCGGAACCAACGACGATGGGCACCCGTATCTGTCGGTTGCCGATACGGGTATTGGTATTGCGCCCGAGGAGCAGGGTAAGGTATTTGAGCGTTTCTATCGCGTTGACAAGAGCCGTTCTAAAGCGCGCGGTGGAACGGGTCTGGGTTTGGCCATCGTCAAGCATGCCGCCCTGTATCATCACGCCTCGCTCGATATGTCAAGCGAGTTGGGGGTGGGGACCACCATCACGGTGACGTTTCCCGTGCAACAGGACGAGCAGTTCGTGTAGCAGTACTGCAAACATGTGAATTTCACGCCGCATCGGGGCTGCCGGTGCGGCGTTAATGTTGCGCAACAATGGTGTAAGCGCTGTATCTTATGTATAGAGTTCGGACTTGGCAAAAAGATGCGATATCATACGAGCAGTTTTGTCGATATGAATTAGGGAAATGAAAGGCAAGCTGCATGACCCTTCTCGAACTGTTCCAGCTGCTTAAAAAGCACCTTAAGCTGGTCATCGCCCTCCCGGTGGTCTGCGCGATCGCGATGGGCGTCGTGTCCTTCACCATGATGGACAACACCTACACCGCCACGACGAGCATGTACATTCTCGCTAAGACCGATGGTAGCCAGACGAGCTACTACAACGACCTGTCGGCGAGCCAGATGCTCTCCAACGATATCGCGACGCTGCTCGATAGCGACAGCGTCAAGAGCGGTGCTGCTAAGGAGCTGGGTCTTTCCAACTTGGATGATTACAAGGTGAGCGTTACGAGCGAGACCACGACTCGTGTCATTTCGCTGTCCGTGACCGGCGCCAGCCCCGACGGTGCCGCCGCTGTCGCTAACGCCATTGCCAACTCGGTGTCTACCGTGGCTCAGGACGTTGACGCCGCCCAGGCCGTCAACGTGATCGATAAGGCAAAGATTCCCAGCCAGCCCAGCGGCCCCAACCGCAAGCTCTATATCGCGGTCGCCGCTCTGGCCGGCCTGTTCGTCGCCGTTGCAATCGTCGTGCTGCTCGACATGCTCAATACTCGCGTCCGCTCCGTTGACGATGCCGTCGAGTTGCTCGGTGTGCCCGTTATCGGTCGTTTTCCCGTTGTGAAGGGCGGTAAGTAATTCATGGCCCGTAAAAAGAAAACTAGCGATACCCTCGCCTTTAGCAACGCAGCCAAGACGCTGCTGGCAAACATTCGCTTTGCGAGTGTCGATACGCCGATCAAGTCCATTACCGTGACGTCCTCCATCCCTAACGAGGGCAAGTCCACCATTGCGGTCAACCTGGCCCAGGCCATTGCGACCAGCGGCAAGAGCGTCCTTCTCGTCGAGTGCGACATGCGTCACCGTACGCTTGCCAACCTGCTGGGCCTCCGTCATTCCGGTGGCCTGTACGCCGTCCTTTCCGACCAGATGTCGATTGACGAGGCTGTCGTCGAAACCGGTCAGCCCAACTTCTTCTTCCTCGATGCTGAGCCGCGCATTCCCAACCCGGCTGACATTATCGCCTCGCGCCGCTTTGCCAAGTTGGTTGCCGCGCTGGAGGAGAAGTACCAGTACGTCATTTTCGATACGCCGCCCGTGGGCACCTTTGTCGATGCCGCCGAGGTCGCCGCGATTACCGACGGCACCATCTACGTTATCCGTGAGGACTTCGCCAAGCGCAACGAGATCCTTGCCGCCTTCGACCAGCTCAACAAGGCCGAGGTTAACGTAATTGGCACGGTCATGAACTGCTGCGAGACCTCGAGCCATGACTACTATTACTCTTACTATGGCGAGGACAAGGGCCAGAACAACGCCGTTGCCGGAGTTAACCCTGCTGTTGGCGGTGCCGCTGCAACGGGGACCCCTGCGAAGGCGAAGCGTTTTAAGAAATAGCAACGACACAGATAAGAGGGCGATATGAGAGACATCCACTGCCATATCCTGCCCGGTGTTGACGACGGCGCGGCGAACCTCGAGCAAAGCTTGGCGATGCTCGAGGCGGCCCGCGCCGTCGGCGTTACGCACATGGTGTGTACGCCGCACTGCCGGGACCCGTATTTTGACTTCGAAAAAATGTGGGAGGCCTATCGACTGCTTTGCGCGCATGCAGGCGATATGCATTTGCAGATGGGCTTTGAGGTCAATCATGCCAAGCTCATGGATTTGGGCATCGAATGGGCCGATCGCCTGCATTTCGATGGCTCAAACGAGTTTTTGCTTGAGCTCTCGACGCGTGCTGATTCGTATGACTTTGAGGAATACGAGAACACGATTTACGACTTGCAGTGTCGCGGTTACCAGGTGATTATTGCCCATCCCGAGCGCTATCGTGCGATTCAAAAAGATGTGAGCGTGGCTGAGCGCCTGGTCGACCTGGGCTGCAAACTGCAGGCTTCGGCGGACTTTATCGCAGGTGGACGGTTCGGTCGCGAAAAGAAGCCGGCGCAGCGCCTGTTTAAGCAGGGCCTGTACAGTTATATCGCGAGCGATGCCCACAACGTGGGCCACTACGATTGCCTGGCAAAAGCACGCGCGAAGTTTAGCGTGGGAGCTCATTTTCGCTAAAATTTTTCCCCAACGTTCGCATCGAATGAAGGGGCTGCTATGGATATCCAACTTAAGACGGGTTGCTTTGAG
Source organism: Collinsella sp. (assembly GCA_022739635.1). GTDB lineage: Bacteria > Actinomycetota > Coriobacteriia > Coriobacteriales > Coriobacteriaceae > Collinsella. Next base: position 13,881 of record JAIIUG010000046.1, read on the forward strand.
GACGCGGCACTGGTGCGCCGCGCCGTTTTTATGGACGAACAGGGCTACGAAAACGAGTTTGACGCTATCGATGAGACGCCGACTTGCATCCATGTGACGCTGTACGTGGATGGTCAACTCACCGGCTGCTCGCGCGTGTTTCCCGAGGAACTGGAGCGCGCGGCAGATGCGGAGGCTCCGGTTTCGCCGGCATGCGATATGGACGAAGGCGTCGCGGCGGGGGAGACCTATATTATGGGGCGCGTCGCCGTGCTGTCCACCATGCGCCGTCGCGGTCTGGCAAGCAAGATTGTCGAGGCCAGCGAAGCTGCTGCGCGCGATGCCGGCGCCAAGCTCATAAAGTTGCATGCACAGGAGTACGTGCTGCCGCTCTATGCCAAGGCGGGCTACACGCAGATTGCCCCGGTGGACTACGAAGACGAAGGCCAGCCTCATGCCTGGATGGCCAAACTGCTGGGCGACAGATAGGGACGTTCCTTTTCTGCCGGCGGTCGGGGGACACTCCTCGACAATTGGCGCATGGGGCATTGCAACGTGCAATTTTTCGATTCCTTATGTATATATGCGCGCTAATGGGTTATAAAATCTAAGTCTAAACATAGCAGGTCTGCGATGCGGCTCGGGCAACCGGGCCGTTTTTGCGGGCAGGGGTAGCGCGAAAGGACTGCACATGCGTCAATTTAAGACCGAGAGCAAAAAACTGCTCGACCTCATGATCAACTCCATCTACACCAATAAGGAAATCTTCCTGCGCGAGCTTATCTCCAACGCGAGCGATGCCGTCGATAAGCTCAACTTTAAGAGCCTGCAGGATCCGAGTGTCAAGCTCGACCAGAGCGACTTGGCCATCCGTGTTTCCTTTGATAAAGATGCCCGTACCATCACTATTTCGGATAACGGTATCGGTATGACCGCCGAGGAGCTCGAGCGCAACCTGGGCACCATCGCCCATTCCGGCTCCGAGGAGTTTAAGACCGAGAACGCCGAGCAACAGGGCTCCGATGTCGACATCATCGGTCAGTTTGGCGTGGGTTTCTACTCCGCCTTTATGGTCGCCAGCCACGTGAAGGTCGTCAGCCGCGCTTACGGCGAGGATTCCGCCCACGTTTGGGAGTCCGACGGTCTTGAGGGCTACACCATCGAGGATGGCGAGCGTGCTGAGCACGGTACCGATGTCATCCTGACGCTGCGCGAGAACGAGAAGCTCGACGCCGATGGCGAGGCCGAGACCTACGATCGCTTCCTGACCGAGTGGGGTCTCAAGAGCCTGATTCAGCAGTACAGCAACTATGTGCGCTACCCGATTCAGATGATGGTGAGCAAGAGCCGCCAGAAGCCCAAGCCCGAGGACGCGCCAGATGATTACAAGCCCGAGTACGAGGACTACCAGGAGCTCGAGACCATCAACTCCATGACGCCGATCTGGAAAAAGCGCAGCTCTGACGTTGAGCAGAAGGATTACGACGAGTTCTACAAGTCCACGTTCCACGACTTTGACGATCCCGCGCGCACTATCAGCTTCCATGCCGAGGGTACGCTTGAGTACGATGCGCTGCTGTTTGTGCCGGGTCGCGCCCCGTTCGATCTGTATAGCAAGGACTACGAGAAGGGCCTGGCGCTCTACAGCTCCAACGTGCTGATTATGGAGAAGTGTGACGACCTGCTGCCCGACTACTACAACTTTGTACGTGGTGTCGTGGACTCTGCTGACGTGACGCTCAATATCTCGCGTGAGACGCTGCAGCAGAACCGTCAGCTCAAGGCCATTGCCAAGCGTGTCGAGAAGAAGATTACTGCCGATCTCGAGGACATGCGCGACAACGACCGCGAGGCATACGAGAAGTTCTTTGAGAACTTTGGTCGCGGTCTTAAGTACGGCATCTACTCGAGCTACGGCATGAAGGCCGACGAGCTCGCCGACCTGTTGCTGTTCTGGTCTGCCAAGGAGCAGAAGATGATCACCTTGGCCGAGTATGCCAAGGGCATGCCCGAGGGCCAGAAGGCAATCTACTATGCCGCCGGCGATTCGCGCGAGCGTTTGGCCAAGATGCCCGTCGTGAAGGGCGTGCTCGACCGCGGCTACGATGTACTGCTGCTGACGCAGGACGTGGATGAGTTCACCTTCCAGGCCATGCGTGAGTACGTGGCTGCCGATATGCCCAAGGTCTACGAGGATGACGCTGCTCGCGAGGCTGCTGAGAGGGCAGTTGCCGATGGCGCTGAGCCTGAGGTCGAGGATCGTCACCTGGAGCTTAAGAACGTCGCGACCGGCGATCTTGACTTGGCGACCGATGACGAGAAGAAGGAGGCCGAGGACGCCACCAAGGAGAACGAGGACCTCTTTGGTGCCATGAAGGAGGCGCTCGGCGACAAGGTCGAGAAGGTTGCCGTCTCCGCGCGTCTGACCGATGCTCCCGCCTGCATCACCACCGAGGGTCCGCTTTCGCTCGAGATGGAGAAGGTGCTTCAGAAGGGTCCCGAGGGCGCGCCCGACGGTATGCCTAAGAGCCAGCGCGTGCTCGAGCTCAACGCCAAGCACCCGGTCTTCGCCAAGCTCGTCGCTGCCCAGAAGGCGGGCGACGCCGACAAGATCAAGCAGTACTCCGGCTTGCTCTACGACCAGGCCCTGCTCGTCGAGGGCATCCTCCCCGAGGACCCCGTAGCCTTCGCTGCGGCTATTTGCGAACTGATGTAACTAGGGGGTTACGCGGTTCTACGAACCGCGTAACTACTCGACGCTGCAAACGCCCCTAAGCGGCAATTGGGGGGTTCCGCCGTTCTACCGAACGGCGGACCGGCCGACGCTGCGCGGGCCGCATTTGGACAATCTGACGTTCAACTTCAAGGGCGCGACCAGAAGGTCAGCGCCCTTTCGTTTCACGTCACCTTGTCTCAAATGCGACCCGCTCGCTGGCTTATGCTTAACCTGCGGCGGGGTACTCATTGGGGACAGACTTAAATGAGTGACCGCAGACTTACTCATTGGGGACAGACTTAAATGAGTAGTCGTTGGGGACGTTCTTGTTTGACTAGTCGTTTAAGAACGTCCCCAATGACTATCCAACGACTATTCGAACTGCTAGTTTGTGCGGGTTGTGGTTTTGTGAGCTGCGGGAATTTAAGATACTGTACATCTGTACGTTAACTTATCTTCGTAGTATATTGCTACCCGCAAAACTCAGCACCATTGTGACGCGAGGCACTAAAGCGCCTACGTACAATGGTTGTCGATAGTACGATTCGATTCAACGACAGGATGGATGGTCCAAGCGTGAGTCTCGGCAGCAAACTATCCAACGCAAAGGTCTCCTTTGCGATATTCAAGCGCGACATTAAGCGACTGCTTATGAACCCCGTCGCCCTGGTGGTTACCCTGGGCGCGTGCGTCATTCCCTCGCTGTATGCCTGGTACAACATCGTTGCTAACTGGGATCCGTACGGAAATACCCAGGGCATTAAAATCGCCATCGCCAACAACGATCAGGGCACCCAGAACGACCTAGTGGGCGAGCTTAACGCAGGCGATAAGGTGGTCGACCAGCTCAAAGAGAACGACCAGCTGGGCTGGACCTTCGTCGACTCGGCGGCAGATGCCAAAGAGGGCGTCGAAAGTGGCGAATACTATGCTGCCATCGTGATTCCCAAGAACTTCTCCGACAATCTCGTCTCGATGCTCGACGGCAATTACCATCAGCCGAAGCTCACCTATTACGTCAACGAGAAAAAGAGCGCCATTGCGCCCAAGGTCACCGATACCGGTGCCAACACCATCGAGGAGCAGATC
>JAIIUG010000175.1:0-1721 GCA_022739635.1 Collinsella sp.
CCCGCCAGAGCGGCAATCTGCCTTTCAACTTCGGCGGCATGACCAGAAGGTCAATGCCGCCTTGTTTCAAGGCACCTTGCTCGCTCTGGCGGGCTTTCGCTGTCGGTACCAAAACATCGGCGTTGCCTTGGTCGGCACTTGGGGACGTTCCTTTTAATATGAGCAGGACATTGTCAAGAGGCAAAATCGGGCCTGGCCCCAACGATATGGGGTCAGGCCCTCTCCCTATATCAACCCGTCCGCGGCGACCTCGGCGTGTCTTCCCGACGCTCGTCTTTGCAGTTTAATATCCGCCCGCGGCGATCTCTCGCTGGGCAATCCGTTGCTACGGCTGAGGCTTCTTCGTCGAACCGACAGTCTGTGCACGCGTGTGGCGCCCTGGGCGCTCGCAGAAAAGGGACCTGAGGTTCGCCTCAACGGCTTCGGATCGAACCGCTTCCGGGGTGATCGGCTTATGTGCGGGGGACCGGCCCCCTACGCCTCCTCGGCCATGAGGCCGACCGCCCACACCCAGCAGGCGAGCTCGCGCGCCGTGGCCACGTTCGCCTTGTTGTTGTGGACCCCGCGCGCGAGCAGCGCCTCCCGCCTCTCGACCAGCCTCCGCACGCCCTTGGCGGCATGCCTGCGGGCGACCCGGTCCGGGGCCTGGCCCTTGGCGAGGTCCTTCGGCCGCCCCGAGCACGTCAGGTAGTGCCACGCGGCCTCGACCAGCGCCTTCCTCAGGTGTTTGTTGCCCGCCTTGGTGATCGCGCCCCTGCGGTCGCTCTCCCCGCTGGAGTGCTCGGAGGGCGTCAGGCCGACCCATGCGGCGAACGACCGGGCGTTCCTGAACCTCGAGAACTCGCCGGCCTCGAACACGAGGTCGGCGGCCGTCGCGGTGTCGACGCCCTTGAGGCAGCGCAGGGAGTCGACCCTCCTCCTCCACCTGGGCTTGCGGGCCTCGGCCTCGACGAGCCCCTCGAGCCTCGCCTTCTCCTCCGCCGCCCGCCTGACCGCGTCGACGTAGTAGGCGAGCACGTCGTTGTCGGCCCCCTCCGCGAACCTAATCGACTCGATCCAGGACCAGTGCGCCCGGGTCCAGTTGCCCTTCCTGCGGCCGGTGGGCGTCCTCTCGTCGAAGGCGAGCCCGTGCCTGAGCAGGAACTTGGAGAGCCGCTGCTTCGCGCGCGAGAGGTCGTCCCTCGCGTCCTCGAGCGCCCTGGTCAGGTCGCGGGCGGCCTCGCACTCGTCGTCGGGGACCCACACCTCGACGACGTTGCCGACCGACAGCATGCGGGCGAGGAACTCGGCGTCGTTGCGGTCGTTCTTCCTGCGCCTGTCCGCGCTGGGCTTGATCATCTTCGAGACGGCGCCGACCACGCAGTCGACCCCGAGGCCGGAGAGCCTCTTCTGCAGGTCGAACCCCGTGACCCCGGATTCGTACACGCACCTGGCCTTTGGGTCCACGGACCGCACCCACTCCGCGACTGCCCCGGCGTCGTAGCCGAAGGTCGCGCAGCGCACCTCCCCGGTCATGACGTCGAGGGAGACGGCCTTTATCGAGCGGGCGTGGACGTCGAGGCCGACGAAGGTGGTAGTATCGAGCATGGGAGCCCCTTCCATGAATGCGGCGTGGCCGCCGCGGCTGAATTAGACACTCACCATTGTCGGCCTAATCCGCGGATTTTCATGCAGCAGGGGCTCTCAATGTTTCTATGTCCTGCTCATATCGTCTGTGCCGG
>JAIIUG010000047.1:0-17468 GCA_022739635.1 Collinsella sp.
ACCGGTTATGTCGGCTCGGCTCGAAAATTATTCAAAAAGTTGGGAGCAATCGTAACTGAAATTGATATTTCAACGGAGGCTTATTCAACGATACAGTCTCTTTTTGAAGAGGCGGATGTGATCTATTTTACCGGCGGAAATTCTTTTTTCCTTATAGACCAGCTCCGTAAAACGGGAACGGATGAGCTGCTGAAGAAAGAATTGGCAAAGGGAAAACTGATGATTGGTGAATCGGCAGGTGCGATTGTATGCGCTCCAAGCATCCAATATATCGAGCAAATGGATGAAAAGCCGGAGGACTACTCACAAGAAGATGATGCAGGGCTTAATTTGATTGATTTCTATGTTCTTCCGCATTTTCTTACAGCACCATTTAAGAAAGTTACCGAGAAAATAATAACTGAGTTTTCGGATTTGAATCTATGCCCAATTAACAATCGTCAGGGAATTGTAATTGATGGTGAAGGTTCAAAGGTTATTTGCAAAGACTAATTTGACAATTCCAGTTTGCTGTACTCGTTCCTAGCAGGGTTTGGGGCAGGCACGCCCCAACAAGAAGCTGTCCCAAAGGGGCAAGAATGGGGACTGCGGACGATTTCTTGGACCGTTACGCGGCCCTTCCCAGCGCGGAGCGGAACTCGGCCGGCGTGCGGCCACCGAGCGCATCGCTGCGCCTCTCCGTATTGTATCGACCGATCCAGCCCCCGAGCTCCTCGATGAAGCGGGCGGGGGTCCAGTCCGACCAGTCCCTGCCGTGCCAGAACTCCTTCTTGAGCAGGCCGAAGAAGCCCTCCATCGCCGCGTTGTCCGGGCTGCAGCCCTTGGCGGACTGGATTGGCTACACTGATGTGGACAGTTCCGGGAAGGGCGCAAGAGACGGGAAGGCCGTGTGCGCGTTCCTGCGCGAGGGCCGCGGGGAGGGGCTGCCTGGGTACGGCGCCTGTCAACTCGGTCTACGTCTTTGATGACCGGGTCGTACTCAATATCAACTTCACGGATGATGCCAAAACGGTCACCCGTGAGGAAGTGTTGGGTTCGAGTGCTATGGACAATGTTCCAGCATGCTGGGATCGAACTCGCTAGCCGGAATCACACGGTACCCGTGACGCAGCAGCAGGTCGACAAAAATACCGTTGCCCACGGTGAGCGTACCGCTAAAGGTGCCATCGTAGACGCGGCCCGCGCCGCACGAGGGACTACGGTCCTGCAAGATGCACGCAGCGATCTCGGACGGGCCGCCAAAGTGCTCGCACATATCGAGCGCACGCTGGGCACCTAGTCGAAACTCGCGATCGACAGAGACACCCTCGCAGGTACGGACCTCACCGTCCACAATCTCGGACGGCTTGCGCGGCGTAGGCAGACCGCCAAAAACCTCGGGGCACACCAGCAGGACCTCGGTCCCCGTACGCTCGCAAGCCTCGACCAGCTTGCGATGGTAATTGTCAAGCCCGTTATACTTGCAGCTCTCGCCCATCAAGCAGGCACTCACCATGATCTTCATTTGCATCTCCCTCAAGCAGAACGCCCCATTTGAGATGGACACTCAAATGGGGCGTTCGAAACTGCGCAGGCAGCCTTACTGCTGCTTTGGCATCAGCGGATTCTCGCGCGTGAGAAGATTCATAAACTCCTCGCCCGTGATCGTCTCCTTCTTGTACAAATAACGAGCCAGCTCGTGGAGCTTAAACTTGTTCTCCTTCAGGATCTGCAGGGCACGATCGTGCGCATCCTCAATCAGCTTGGCGACAATCGCGTCCACGCGCTCGGCCGTACCGGGAGCGCAGGTAAGCGACGTGTCCTGGTTGAGGTACGCGTTCTGGACGGTACCGAGCGCCATCATGCCAAACTCATCGGACATACCAAAGCGCGTCACCATGTTACGGGCGAGCTTGGTGGCCTGCTCGATGTCGTTGGCCGCACCGGTCGTCATCTCACCAAAGATGAGCTCCTCGGCAGCACGTCCGCCGCAGTAGACGGCGAGCTTGTCCAGCACCTCCTGGCGCGTGGTCAGGAAGCGCTCGTCCTCCTCGACCTGCATGGTGTAGCCCAGAGCGCCGCTCGTGCGCGGCACGATGGTGATCTTGGTGACCGGCGCAGAGCCCTTCTGGCGAGCGGCAACGATGGCATGGCCGATTTCGTGGTACGAAACAACCTGCTTCTCGTGATCGGACAGCACCGTGGACTTGCGCTGCTGACCGGCTATGACGACCTCCACCGACTCCTCAAAATCGTCCTGCGTGGCGCGCTTGCGACCCTCGCGGACGGCACGCAGGGCGCCCTCGTTGATGATATTGGCCAGGTCGGCGCCCGAGGCACCGGGCGTGGCGCGGGCAATCGCGGTCAGGTCGATCGGCGGCTGCGTCTTCACGCTCTTGGCATGCAACTCAAGAATATTCTTACGGCCGGTCAGATCGGGCAACTCGACGGGGATGCGGCGGTCAAAACGACCGGGGCGCAGCAGGGCCGGGTCAAGGCTGTCGGGGCGGTTGGTAGCAGCGAGAACGACAATACCCTTGTGGTTATCAAAGCCGTCCATCTCGGTCAGCAGCTGGTTGAGCGTCTGCTCGCGCTCGTCGTTGCCACTAAAGCCGCCGCCGTCACGCTTTTTGCCGATGGTATCGATCTCATCGATGAAGACGATGCACGGGGCCTTTTCTTTGGCCTGCTTAAACAGATCGCGAACCTTAGCGGCGCCACGGCCGACGAACATCTCAACGAACTCAGAACCAGAAATACTAAAGAACGGCACGCCCGCCTCGCCGGCAACAGCCTTGGCAAGCAGGGTCTTACCGGTACCCGGAGGGCCGACAAGGAGGGCACCGCGTGGCAGTTTGGCGCCGATCTCCTCGTAGCGCTGCGGCTTCTCCAGAAAGTCGACGACCTCCTTGAGGGACTCCTTGGCCTCTTCCTGGCCGGCGACATCCTTAAAGGTCACGCCCACATCCTTGGAGGCGATCACGCGAGCACCGGACTTGCCCAGTCCACCGCCGCCAAAACCACCGCCGCCAAAGTTCATCGAGGGACCGTCATCACCCATGGCCTTCTTCATGCGGCGGTTGAGCCACCAGCCAATCAGGAAGAAAATCGCCATGGGAAGAATGAGGGTGAGCAGGTAGTAGGTCATCAGACCCGAGTTCTTATCGGGAACGACCGACTCAAGCGAGGCGCCAGATTCAAGCACGCGATCGGTAAAGCCCGCGTCATTCGGCACACCGGTCGTCTTGTAGGCGATGTTCTCGTCCTCGCCCTTCTTGGTGTAATAAATCGTGTAATCGTCCGTGTTGTACTCGACCTTGTCGACACTCTTCTTATCGAGCGCTTTGACAAACGTCGAATAATCGGTCTTCGTAATCTGCTGCGTGTGACCGATGTTGGGGAACAGAACGGTCGAGAGCACGAGGTAGACGACGAAGGCGATGAGCACGTAGAGGATCATATTCCGTCTACGTTTGTTGTCATCCATCTCCATCTGCTTGAACTCCATCTACTGGGGTTGATAATGCTATCTAGAATACCCAACCCGAACGGCGATAAACCGACGCCGGGCACGAAAGGACAGAGATGGCATCACTGGAAGTCGGCAAGGTTCAAATCTATACGGGCGACGGCAAGGGCAAGACGACGGCTGCGCTGGGGCTCGCGCTGCGCGCCACGGGCTATGGACTTAACGTGCTCATGCTTCAGTTTGCCAAGAAGCTGCACTGCGCCGAACATGACGCAGCACCTCGATTGGGGCTACGCATCGTACAAGCCAATCGCGATACGCCCGAAGCCTGTGCCGCACAGATCATGGAGCTGGCGCGCGAGCAGATTTGCCAGGTCGACGTGCTGATCTTGGATGAGCTGGGGGAAGCCATGCGACGGGGCTTTGTAACGCGCGAAGATGTCGAAGCATTGATCGCGATGAAACCGACCACCACGGAGCTCGTGCTCACCGGCCGCGGCTTGCTGCCCCTCGCCGACCTTGCCGACCTAGTAACCGAAATGCGCCCCGTCAAACACTACTTCGACGAAGGCCTCCTAGCCCGCCAAGGCATCGAATACTAATTGATCCGAAGGGGACGAAGAGAAACGGATCCTCGACATCACGACGGAGAGCAATGAGCCGTTTTCCTCCGTCCCCCCCCAGGGATCATTAGGCAGTGGCGCGGCCTAGCCAGTTGCCGCTGTGATGGTAGACGGTGAACATCGTGGCGGTGATTACCCAGGTTACGGGGTAGACCAGCAGCAGATGCTCGAGCGAGGGGTCGAGCGGCATAATCGCGAACACCCACGCCACGCGGAGCACGACCGTACCGAAGATCGTGAGCATCATAGGCTGGAAGCTCACGCCGGCGCCGCGGATGGAGCCGGACGCATTTTCGATAATCGAGAAGATCGCGTAGAACGGCGCGATGAAATGAAGAATCGTCGTGGTGTAGGCCGATATCGCGGCATCGTCGATAAACAAACGCGAAAGCGGGCCCGAAAACACCAGCAGCACGGCAGACAGGCCGCCGATAAGTACAAATGAAAGCACGAGCGACGTATGGTATCCCTTTCGCATGCGATCGTAATTGCGCGCACCAAAGTTCTGCGCCGAGAACGTGGTGATCGACACGCCGAGTGCCTCAGTCACCATCCAGATAATGCCGTCCAGGCGGCCGGAAAGGCCCCAAGCGGTCGTGACATCGGCTCCAAACGAGTTGACCGACACCTGAATCAAAACGTTGGAGATCGAATACGCCGCAGACTGAACGCCCAGCGGCAAACCGCACGAAAGCATGCTCTTGCAAATGCCGCGATCAATACCGAGCTTGGATAGCGACAAACGCCATGCCCCCGGAGCGCGCATCATGCGGATCACAATCATCGTGGCATTGGTACAGATAGTCAGCGCCACCGCGATGCCGCAGCCCAGCGCTTCCAAGTGCAGCACGGCGACAAAGAGAATGTCGAGCGCCACGTTGACGAAGCAGCCGGAGGCAATAATGACCGCCGGACCGCGCGTGTCGCCCACGGCGCGCAACAACGCCGTCCCCATATTGAGCAGCAGCGCTGCAAACATGGCGGCAAAGTAGCAACGGGCATACGCCACACCCTCGGCCAGCAGCTCATGCGGTGTATTCATCAGCACAAGCATCGGCTCGACAAACACCATGCCCATAATGGAAATGACAATGCCGCCCGCCAGCGCGAGCGTCATGGCCGTATGGACCGATCGGCTCAGGCGCTCGTCATCGTGCTGGCCAAAAAACTGGCCCGTAATGACCGCACAGCCAGCACCCACACCGACGCAAAAACCAATGCAGAGCTCCGTGAGCACCATCGTGGCCTGAATGCCACCCAGTGCGAGCTTGCCGCCAAACTGACCGACGATATAGGTACCGATAAGCGTGTAAGCCTGCTGAAAAAACGAGCTAAAGAAGATGGGAACGCACAGCGAAAGCAGCTGCTGCCAAATAACGCCCTGCGTTACATCGATAGCCGTAGATTTCTTAGCCACACGCCCTCCCCACTAGCGTACGTCATACAACAAAACGGCATTTTAAGACCAAAGCCAATACCAGCTTAGCACCGACCGGCGTAGGCCGAAACGCCCCGAACCAGAGTCCGGTGCGAACTATCTGCCTAGTGATACAGACCCGGCTGGTAGTGGTACTCGTTGCTCACATGCGGGCACAGCTGCCAAAAGGCGACGGCACTCGCAGCGGCCACGTTGAGCGAATCGACCCCATGCGCCATTGGAATACGCACGGCGCGGTCGCAGCCCGCAATGGTCTTGGTGCCCAAGCCGGCACCCTCGGTGCCCATAAAGATTGCCAGGCGGTCAATCTCCTGCAGCGCGGAATCGTCCAGCGACACCGAATCATCCGTCAACGCCATGGCGGCACACGAAAAGCCGGCATCGTGCAGCGCCGCCAGCCCATCATGCGGCCATACGCGCGCCTCGCTGCCAATGCGCGTCCAGGGCACCTGGAACACCGTGCCCATGCTCACGCGGGCCGAGCGACGGTACAGCGGGTCACAGCAAGTGGGGCTCACCAAAATACCGTCGACGTTCAGCGCAGCCGCCGAGCGGAAAATCGCACCGACGTTGGTGTGGTCGACAATGCCCTCGAGCACGCACACGCGCACCGGGCGCTCCCCCGCCGCCTCGACGACGCCGCCCAAGAACTCATCAACCGGAATCTGTCGAGGGCGACGAAATGCCGCGAGCGCACCGCGCGTCACGTTAAAGCCCGTCAGCCGCTCCATAAGCTCCATCGAGGCCACGAACACGGGAACCGGACCCGCGCCCTCGCGCACAACCAGGCGCTCAAACAGCGGCATCATCTGATCGAGCCAGCGTTCGCCCAAAAGAAAGCTCACCGGCTCGTATCCGGCGCGCACCGCGCGCTCGATAACCTTGGCACTCTCGGCGATAAAGATGCCCTTTTGCGGCTCCAGCACGCAGCGCAGCTCGCGCTCGGTCAGTCGCACGTAGGCATCGAGCCGCTCGTCCTCGAGCGAATCAATTCGCAGCACCTCAACGGCATCAGTCATAGCAGCCAGCCCGCACCCTTCTTTACAGCACATCTATACCAAACGAGGCGACGCTAAGCGCCGCCCCATGCATTCAAACAACCCGATGATACCGTTCACGCCAGACGATTTACGCATCAACGCGACGATACGTCACGAACTCATAATCGACGCCCTCGTCGCCCTCGCCCGAGGCAATCGTGGCAGCACCGCCACGCCGCGCAATCTCCCACGCGGGATCGGCATCCAGATCGGGAAAGTACGTATCCACGTCATGCACGCAATGGTCATGCGTAACCTCGGCCTCGGCGCAATACGGCAAAAACTGCCGATACACCTCGCCACCACCGATCACCCAAGCAACGGGCTCATCGGCTACCGCGGCGAGCGCTTCGTCGATGCTATGCACCACGTCGACACCCTCGGCAGCAAAGCTCTCGTCGCGGGTGAGCACGATATTGCGGCGATTCTTGAGCGGACGCCCGCCGGGAAAACTCAGCAGCGTCTTGCGTCCCATAATGACCGGGCAGCCTTTGGTGCACGCCACAAAATGACGCATGTCGGCGCGATTGGACACGACCATGTCGCCCTCGCACCCAATACCCCAATCATCGCACACGGCGACAATGGCAGAAAGCTTACACGTCATGAGCACCACCTACACCGCAATGGGAATGTTCTTGACCTGCGGGCCGTGCTCATAGCCCTCGACGATGAGGTCATCGGTCGTAAACGCGTAGAAATCGTGCACGTCGGGGTTAAGCGTCACCTTAGGCGCCGCAAACTGCGGACGCTCGATAAGCTCGCGGACTATATCGACATGGCGGTCGTAAATATGAGCGTCAGCAATCACGTGCAGCAGCTCGCCAGCGATCATGTCGACCGACTGCGCGACCATCATCAGCAAAATGGCGTACTGGCACACATTCCAGTTGTTCGCGGCCAAAATATCCTGGCTGCGCTGGTTGAGAATCATGTTGAGTGTCGGCTTATCGTCCTGCGGGCGCTGCGTCACGTTATACGTCACGCCGTAGGCGCACGGATACAGGTGCATCTCGGACAAGTCGCTAAACACATAGGTGTTCGTCATGATGCGGCGGCTGTACGGAGTGTTCTTAAGGTCGTACAGTACGCGATCCATCTGATCGAAGTCGCCCTCGGCATAATGGCTCTTCTGCCCAATCTGATACCCGTAGGCCTTGCCGATGGAGCCAGTCTCGTCGGCCCACTCATCCCAAATATGACTGTTGAGATCATGCACGTTATTGGACTTCTTTTGATAGATCCATAGGATCTCATCCATGGCAGATTTGAGGGCCGTACGACGCAGGGTAAGCGCGGGAAACTCCTCGCGCAGGTCGTAGCGAGCCGTAACGCCAAAGTTTTTAATGGTATAGGCAGGGGTGCCGTCCTCCCACACCGGTCGGACCTTTTGTCCCTCGGTGGTGGTGCCATGGTCCAGAATATCGCGGCACATGGCCACAAACTGCTGATCAGCCTTGCTCATTGACCCTCCTGTCAGTCGCCTATAAGCGAGATTCATTGTAGCCCAGGCACATGCGGCCCCACAGCCCAAACATAAGCCCTCATTTTCTGGCATATGCCAGAAATTCCTTGCGCAAATCAGCGCGTTCGCTATTCTATTGTTGACATATGTCAGATAAGGAGGGCGCATGGCAGGAAGACGCGAAAAATTGCGCCGCGTCGGGATCATCCCCGAATACCGCGGCTTTACCCCTGACGGCCTAGCCAGTGGAGACGCCATCGACATGACAATCGACGAGTTCGAAGTCCTGCGCCTGTGCGACCTGGAAGGCCTCAATCAAGAGGCCGTCGCCCAGCACATGGGCATTGCCCGTGCCACGGTGGCGGCAATTTGCAGCCGCGCACATCGCAAGGTGGCAAACGCCCTGGTCAACGGTCGAGCGCTTATTATCGAGGGCGGCAATATCGCGTACTCCCCCATCACCACAACGACGGCCGCATGGCCAGCAAAGGAGGTCGGCACCATGAGGGTGGCAACCACGTACGACAACGGCAACATCTTTATGCACTTTGGCCGCAGCGAGCAGTTCAAGATCTACGACATTCAGGACGGCAAGGTACTCAACGAGCAGGTCGTGGGCACCGGCGGTACCGGCCACGGCGCACTTGCGGGCCTGCTCGCCAACGGCGGCGTGGACACGCTCATCTGCGGCGGCATCGGCGGTGGCGCTATCAACGCGCTTGCCCAAGCCGGCATCACGGTATACGCAGGTGCCCAGGGCAGCTGCGACGCTTGCGTCGAGGCCCTTATCGCCGGCACGCTCGCACAGAACGGCGAGGCCACGTGCGGTTGCCACGGCCACGACCACGAGCACACCCACGAGCATGGCGATTCCTGCGGCTGCCACGGCCATCACGAGCACGAGGGTCACGAGGGTTGCAGCTGCCACTAACGGCACGACACGCGACCTCGGGGCGCGACGCTGAACGCAACCCAACAATCAAAGCCAACAACAAAGGCCACCCGGTAGCTTCCGAGTGGCCTTTGCCATATCAAGCTGGAATTACAGCTCTATTTCTTATTACGCATCTGCGCTTCCATCTGGCGCAGCAGCTCCATATCGGACTTGGGACCGCCCGTACCCAGGCCGCCCATGCCGCCCAGACCCATAGCGTCCAAGCCAGGGATATTGGGCATGCGCATCTTCTTGCCCTTCTTGCCCTTTTTGCCCTTTTTGCCGCCGGCCTGTGCCTGATTGGCCATCGTGCGCATGCGGCCCATCATCTTATTCATCTCGCCCCACTGCTTCATAAGGCTGTTGACCTCGGTGGGGGTTACGCCGGCTCCCTTGGCAATGCGGGCGCGGCGCTGGCCGTTGATGATGGAGGGACGCAGGCGCTCCTCCTTGGTCATCGACATGATGATGGCCTCGTTCTTATCGAAGATGCCCTCGTCCAAGTTGCCGCCCATCTGGTTGAGCGCGCGCTGGCCGCCGGGAAGCATACCCAGAATGCCCTTCATGCCGCCCATCTTCTTGACGGCCTTCATCTGGTCGAGCATGTCGTTCATGGTGAAGCCCTCGCGCAGCATACGCTCGGCAGCCTCAAGCTGCTCTGCATCGGCTGCCTCCTGGGCCTTCTCGATGATGCCGACAACATCGCCCATGCCCAAGATGCGCTTGGCCATGCGATCGGGATAGAACGGCTCAAGCGAATCGGGTTTCTCGCCCATGCTCACAAACTTGATGGGCTTACCGGTCACCTGGCGCACCGAAAGTGCGCCACCGCCACGGGCGTCGCCGTCGAGCTTGGAGATGATCACGCCGTCAAAGTCGGTGCGCTCGGCGAAGGTCGAGACGACGTTGACGATATCCTGGCCGGTCATGGCATCGACGACCATCAGCACCTGGTCGGGCTTGACGGCCTTCTTGATGTCGACTGCCTCCTGCATCATCTGCTCGTCGATCTGAAGACGACCGGCGGTATCGACGATCACCACGTCGCGCAGGTGGTCGACGGCCTCCTGGATGGCGCCCTTTGCGATGTCGATCGGGTGCGCTCCGTCACCGCGGAAGACCGGCACGCCGATCTCGCCACCGAGCGTGGCCAGCTGGTCGGCAGCGGCGGGACGGTAGACGTCGCACGCGGCGAGCAGCGGCGAGCGGCCCTGCTTCTTGAGCAGGTAGGCCAGTTTCACGGCCGCCGTGGTCTTACCGGAGCCCTGCAGGCCCACGAGCATGATGACATTGGGAATGCGGTTGCTAAAGACGAGTTTGCTCTCGGTTGAGCCGAGCATCTCGGTGAGCTCGTCGAGCACGATCTTGACGACGTTTTGCGCCGGCGACAGCGACTCCATGACCTCGGCGGTCACGCAGCGCTCCTTGGTCTTGGCAACGAACTCCTTGACGACCTTAAAGTTAACGTCGGCCTCGAGCAGCGCCATGCGAATATCGCGCATAGCCGAAGTAATATCGGCCTCGGTCAGCTTACCCTTGCCGCGCAGGCGGTCAAATGTGTCGTTGAGGCGATCGCTCAGAGAATCAAACACTAGTCACTCCTTAGTTGGACTCGCCCACCAGGGCGCGGCAGAAATCTTTGGCATTAAACTCCTGCAGGTCATCGACCTGCTCGCCCACGCCGATGCGCAGGATCGGGAGCTTGAGCTTCTCGGCCACGGCCATGGCGATACCGCCCTTAGCCGTGCCGTCGAGCTTAGTCATGATAATACCGTCCAGGCCCAGCGCCTCATTAAACTCGAGCGCCTGGTTCAGACCGTTCTGGCCAGTGGCGGCATCAATCACAAGCACGACCGAAACCGGCATGGGACCGGCGGCCATATTGGCGGCGCGCTTACGCGTCACGTTGACCACCTTGGCGAGCTCGCGCATGAGCTCGGGGCTCGTATGCAGACGGCCGGCGGTATCGATGAGTACCAGGTCGCTGCCGCGCTTATCGGCCTCGTCGAGCACGTCATAGCACACGCTCGCCGGATCGGAGCCGCGGTCACGCTTGATGACCGGCACGCCGGCGCGCTGGCCCCACACATCGAGCTGCTCGATGGCGGCGGCACGGAAGGTGTCGGCCGAACCGATCACCACGTTCTTGCCGCGGGCGGCCATGGCGCTCGCAATCTTGCCGACCGTGGTGGTCTTGCCGGCACCGTTAATACCGACAAACAGCACGCAGCTCGGCGTGTCGGAAAACGGATCGCGCTCAACAGGCACAAAATGGCCCTCGAGCTGCTCGGCCAGGGCGCGGCGAAGCTGCGGGGCGGTCTTGAGGTTCTTCTTGGCCGCGGCGTCGCGCAGGTCATCGGAGACCTGAATGGCGACCTCGGCACCCATGTCACCCATGACGAGGGTGTCCTCAAGATCCTCCCAAAAATCCTCGTCGACCTCGCCGCCAAAGTAGAAGACCTCGTTGAGGGCCTCGCGGCTGCGCTCGAGTCCGCGCGAGAGTGCGTCAAAGAATCCCATTATGCATTCACGACCTTTCCGGTTTCGCGATCGAGTTTTTGCGAGACGACGCGACTGACGCCGTCGGCTTGCATCGAGACGCCGTAGAGAACGTCAGCATCCTCCATAGTACGGCGCTGATGCGAGATTACCAAGAGCTGCGTATCGGAACGCAGCACATCGAGGGCGCCGATGAGCTTGGACAGGTTGGCGTCGTCGAGCGCCGCCTCGACCTCGTCCAGCACATAGAACGGCACTGTGCGCGTACGGTACACGGCAAAGAGCAGGGCGAGCGCCGTCAGGCTCTTCTCGCCACCCGACATGAGCATCATCTTGGTGATGCGCTTGCCGCGCGGCTGCGCCACGACCTCAATGCCCGTCTCGGCCGGATGCTCGGGATCGGTCATCTCAAGGTGAGCCTGACCGCCCGGGAAGAGCATGGCAAAGATCTCGCGGAAGTTCGCATCAACCTTCTCAAACGTCACCAGGAACGCCTTGCGCATCTTACGGTCGATCGCCACGGTGATCTTGGTGAGCGCCTTACGCGCGCTCTCCAGATCGGCCAGCTGCTCCTCGATGTAATCGGCACGGCGCTTGAGCTGCTCGTACTCCTCCATGGCGACCTGGTTCACAGGACCCAGGTTGTTGATCTGGCGCACGAGTTGGTTAAGTTCCCGCTCGGCGGCGTCGCGGTCGGTGGGCGCCGGCAGCATGAGCGCTTCCTCGAGCACCGTGGTACCGTCGGCGGTAATGGCCTTGATGGCAGCCTCGACCTGCACCTCGAGCTTGCCGCGCGCCACCTTGAACTCATTTTGCGTCGTGGCGGCAACATCGACCCTCTCTTTGGCGCGGGCGACCTCGGTCTTGGCGTCCTCGATGGTCTTCTTAAGTGAAGCCGAGTCCGCCTCCTCAAGCGTTGCCTGATCGCGAAGGCGCGCAGCCCAGTCCGAGGCGCGCTCCAACAGGGCAGAATAGCGCTCGTGCATGGGATCGACGCGAAGGCGCAGCAGCTCGAGCGAGCGCGAGGCCTGACGCGTACCGCGGATACGACGGTCGATACCCTCCAGACGATGCCCAAGATCGGGCACGCGGCCCTTCAGCGAACGAAGGCGCTCGCTCGTCTGAGCCAGGCGCACCTTAGCGTCGGCGAGCTTACCGGCGGCCTCGGAGTCATCGCGCCGAACGCGATCGAGCTCATCGTTGGCCTCGGCAATCTGCAAGCCCAAGTCACTCGCCTGCGCACGGGCCTCGTCACGCGAACGGGTAAGTTCATCCACGCGCGGACGCGCAGCGCGAACGGCCTCTGCGGCCTGCTCGCGGCGCTTGGAAATCCGTACCCGCTCGACCTCGGCATTGTTGGCACTCTGCTCCAGGCGGCCGATCTCGGACAGCAGGGAGCGACGCTCGCCCTCAAGGCGGGCGATCTCGCCGGCAGCATCGCCCTCGGCAGCACGGGCCTCCTCAACGGCAGTGTTGGCCTCGACGACCTGATCCGACACATGCTCAAACACGGCAGCCAGATCGGGCTCCAAGCCCTCCAGCTCACGAATACGACGCTTGCGCTCCAAGGCACCGGAAGCCTCGCCGGAATCAAGCCCCACACGCACCAAGCCGCCACAGCTCACGCGGGCGCCATCGGGAGTCACATAGGTCACGCCGTCAACGACAGGCGCAGCCAGCGCGGCTGCCAAGTCATCGACCACGTAATAGCCGCCGAGCAGGGCCTCGACAACCGGACCGTATCCCGCACGCACGGACAGGCGATCAACAAGACGGGTACCGGCGGCACCCTCTGCGGCAGCAGAGCCGCTCACGCCGCGCGCCACCAGCAGCGCCTCGCCCGAGGCCTTCTTCTGGTCCAGGGCGACGCGACCGGCGCGCTCGAGTGCGGCAGCGTTATCGAACAACAGGGCATCGATATCGCCGGCGAGCAGCTGCTCAACCAGGCCCTCGAGCTCACGCGGTGCCTCGAGCACGTCGCCCAGACGGCCCGAAACATCGTCGCCCAGCGCGCCCACCAGACGGCTAACGAGCGGCGAGCTGTCTGCCATGCGGGCATCGAGCTTCTTTTGGCTGGTAAGCTCCGAGCGAACCTCGGACAGCTTGTTGCGCGCCTCGCTCTCGCGGGCACGCAGGTCCTTGAGGGCAGCGCGTGCCGTCTCGGTGGCCTCGCGCGCATCGTTCTGGGTCTGACGAGCCGCCTCAAGGGCGCTCTCAAGCTCCTCAGCACGGTTGCGGCGGCTATCAAGCGATACCGTGACCTCCTCGAGCTGGTCATCGATCTGCTCCAGGCGCGAGGCATACATGTTATCCTCGACCTCGGCATTGCTCAGCGAGTCCTTCACCTTGGCGAGCTCGAGAGCGGCGTTGTCGGCCACACGCTGCACATCGCGCTGTTCGCGCGTGAGCTGCGAAATCTGCGCATCAAGCGCCACGCGGCGCTCGTGAAGCTCGGCCGCGGCAGGGCCGGCGGCGTCAACGTCGTCCTGGGCCTGCATATGCGCGCCGGTCACTTCCTCGAGCTGGGCACGCGCATCCTCGAGCTCCTCGACCACGCGACGGCGCTGATGCTCGGAGCTCGAGATCTGGCCGCGCATGTCGGACAAGCGTGACACCATGTTGTGGCCCTTTTCCTCGAGCAGGCGCATATCGGAGTTTATGCGACCGACCACATCTTGCATATGGCGACGCTGCTCGCCCAAGTCGCCCACAAACAGGCCCTTTTCTTCGAGCATAACTTGGAGCTTCTCGAGCTCGCGCTCCTTTTCACCCAAGCGGTATTGCGCAAGCTCAAGCTCGGCGGCGCCCTCCTTAGAGCGGCTCTCCAGGTCGTTCCACTGCGATTGCAGCGAACGCAGCTCGTCGACGGCCAGCATCTGCGTAAGCTCGTTCGCGCGCGAGGACAGCTCTTTGTACTTGCGCGCACGATCGACCTGACGCTCCAGTGGCCGCAGCTGACGGGCGATTTCCTTGTTGATATCGCGGGCACGGGTCAGGCGCTCGTCCATCGATTTAATCTTTTTGAGCGCACGTTCCTTGCGGCGCTTGTGCTTGGAGATGCCGGCGGCCTCCTCAATGAGGGCACGGCGCTCCTCGGGGCGGCTCTGCAAAATGGCGTCGAGCTTGCCCTGGCTGATGATGGAATGCGTATCCTTGCCCAGTCCCGAGTCGTGCAGGATGTCCTGGATGTCCATCAGGCGGCACGGGCTCGAGTTGATGAGGTACTCGCTTTCGCCCGAGCGATACATGCGGCGGGTGATAGCCACCTCGTCAAAGTCGACGGGCAGCATATGGTCTGAGTTGTCGAGCACCAGCGTGACCTCGGCGACACCCACCGGCTTGCGCGCCGACGAGCCCGAGAAGATGACGTCCTCCATGGCCTGGCCGCGCAGCTGCTTGGCGCTCTGCTCACCCAGGACCCACAGAATCGAGTCGGAGATGTTCGATTTTCCCGAGCCGTTGGGACCGACGATGACGGTCAGGCCCGGCTCAAACGTCATGTGGGCGCGGTCGGCAAACGACTTGAACCCTTTGAGCGTGAGGGACTTGAGATACACGGTTCCTCGCTTAAACAGGCTTCTTGTTGAGAATCACGCCGTTGGTGGTGTAGCCCATGCGCTCGAGTGCCTCGAGCGCAGCGGCTCCCTCGGCCTCCTTCTTGGAGGAACCGGTGCCGCGGCCCTGGCGGATGCCGTCGATGAGCACCACGGCGGTAAAGGTGGGCGCATGCGCGGGGCCCTCGGAGCCGACCAGCTTGTACGCGGGAGGCTCATGGCCGTCGGCCTGCACGCACTCCTGCAAGAACGACTTGGGGTTCGCGGGGTGCTCGGCACGCTCGGAGGCCAGGTGCGGCTTAAGCGTACGGTGGATGAACTCTGCCGCCGCATCCCAGCCAGCATCCAGATACAGCGCGCCCACGAGCGACTCATAGACGTTCTCGAGCGCCGAGTGCAGTCCGCGCGCGCCCGTGCCGGTCTCGGAGGCACCAAAGATGATGATATCGTCGATGCCCAGCTCATGGGATACCTCGGACAGCGTAGCACCCGAGACGAGCGACACCTTCAGGCGCGTAAGCTTGCCCTCGTCAAACTCCGGATAGGATTCAAAGAGCGAGCGGGCAACCACGGCGCCCAAAATGGAATCGCCCAAAAACTCAAGGCGCTCATAGCTCGCCGAGACGGGCTGACCTTCCACGGCAGAGGGGTGCGTGAGCGCCGCGCGCAGCAGTACCTTGTTATTGAACTCGTGGCCCAGGATTTCCTGGGCGCGCGCGAGTCGTTGAGATAAAGCCAAGACTTAGGCCTCCTTGGCGTTTTCAATAGCGTCGACAGCGTCGGCGACAGAGTTGAGCGACAACAGGGTCTCGTCATCGATCTCGAGATCGAACTCGTCCTCGATAGCCGTCACCAGCTGCAGACGCTCGAGCGAATCGGCATCGAGATCGTCAAAAGTGGTCTCGTCGCTAATGTCGGCGACATCGACGCCCAAAACGTCAGCGGCGACTTCGGCGATCTTATCGAAGATTTCGGAGCGGTCCATAGCGCTTCCTCTCGTATTGCGTGAACATCAACGCGCTGGCGCGACAAGCGCAGCGCCAACACACGGTTTTGATTCTACCCCACGACGCAGGCCACGAGGCACATAACAGCGCCCTAACTCGCTCTTACAAAACGATGCCGCCCATAGAGTTGGCGACGTTCTCGACAAGCCCGGCGCGCACGGCCTCCGCAGCGGCGAGTGTACCGTTTTTGACGGCCTCGACCGAGGTGGCACCGTGGCCGATCAGGACCACGCCACGCAGGCCCAGCAGAATGGCGCCGCCCTTAGCATCGCCCGAGAGCTTAGCCTTGATCTCGCGCATCTGCTTTTTGATGAGCAGCGCGGCAATCTTGGTGCCGAGCGAAGACATAAAGGCACCCTTGAGCTCCTGCAGCAAAAACTTGGCAGCGCCCTCGGTGGCCTTAAGGGCAATGTTTCCCGACATGCCATCGGCGACCACGACGTCAAAATTGCCCGACGTAAGATCGGTGCCCTCGCAGTTGCCCACAAAACCGGAAACAGCGGCCTTCATGGCCGGGAAGCACGACTTGGTAAAGTTGGAGCCCTTCTCGTCCTCGGTGCCGTTGGCAAGCAGCCCCACGCGAGGATGCTCAATGCCCAAGACGACGCGCGCATAGGCGCTACCCATCTGGGCAAAACGCACCATATCGTCCACCGTGACATCAGGGTTGGCGCCCATATCGCACAGAACCGTCAGGCCGCCGGCGCGGTTGGGCAGTGCATTGGTGAGGCACGGACGCACCGGCTGTTTCTTGCCCTCCTCCAAATACCTAAACGGCGTCACGTAGGCGGTAGCGGCAGCGGTCATGGCGCCGGTGGAGCCGGCAGAGAAGAACGCATCCGCGTTACCCTTCTTGATAGCGCGGCAGGCAAGCACGATCGAGGACTTGCGCTTGGTCATCACGGCTCGAATGGGATCGTCATCCATGGCGATGACATCGGGCGCCTCCAAGGCCTCGACGCGAGCGTGAGCCGCGGCAAAGGGGTTCACGATCTCTGCGGGACCGACGGCCAAGACCTCAATATCGGGATCCGCCGCAAGCGCCGCCTCGATACCGTCGAGGACAACCTGGGGCTTCTCGTCTCCACCCACAACGTCTACACAAACGCGAACGTTACTCATTTCATATGCTCCTTATACAAAAATGGCCGACTCATTGAGCCGGCCATTGTGGTTCCAGTTGGAACGGCATCGCATCCAGAGTATACAGTTACTCGGTAACGATGACCTCGCGGTCCTTGTAGAAACCGCAGCTGGGGCACACGTGGTGCGGGAGCTTAACAGCACCGCAACGGGGGCACGTGGACTGAGCCGCAGCCGAGATCTTCATGTTGGCGGAACGGCGGGTGTGAGTGCGGATACGACCCTGCTTTTGTTTAGGTACGGGCATAGTGACCTTCCTTATGAACTATCCAGTGTGGCGATTACGCGCAAGTAGCGATACTACCACAGTTTTACTC
>JAIIUG010000176.1:0-1701 GCA_022739635.1 Collinsella sp.
CGCCGCCCGCTAGGCCGCGTACGGGACGGCGTCGCGCATGATCGCGTAGATGACCTTGAGCCTCTTCCTCGCGACCGCCTTCAGCGCCTTGCTGTGCCTCATCCCCCTCGCCCTGCACTCCTCGTAGTACCTCCCGAACCTGTTGTCCGTGCCGATGAGGGAGTTGCAGCTGAATATGAGCAGGTTCTTGAGCTGCCTGTTCCCGCCGTGCTGCGGCGACGTCGACCTGATGCTGCTCCCGGAGCGCCTGTCGCGCGGCGCCACGCCGCAGTAGCTCGCGAGCTCGTCGTGTCCCCTGAACGCGGATATGTCGATCGACGTCACCAGCGCCGCGGCGGTCTTGGGGCCGATCCCGGGCACCGTGAGGAGGCACTCGTAGACCTCGTCGCCCGCCAGCGAGTCGGCCACGAGCGAGTCGAGCTCCTCGATGTCAGCGTCGAGGGAGGCTATCTCCCGGGCGAGTATCCGGACCGCGACGTCCTCGCCGGCCGGCAGGCGCCTTCCCGAGCGCGACGAGGCCAGCAGCGCCTCCCAGAGCCTCCTGGCCCCCGCCACGGGGGCGCCCGCGCGCCTGGCGGCGCTCGAGAACCTGCGCCAGCCGGCGGCGGAGCACCCGGCGGCCCCGCCGAACTTGGCCAGCATCGACACCTGCCATCGGCTAGACGGGTCGACCGCGCCCTCGAGCGCGGGATCGGCCTCGAGCAGGGTCGCGCGGAGCCTGTTCTTCGCGCGGGTCCTGGCGGACGACGCGAACTCGCGCTGCGACGACAGGATCCGCAGCGAGGCGGTCCCCTCGGGCTCCTCGGGCGCCGGCCTGAGGGCGCGGGGCACGCCGAGCGCGGTGCGCGCGATTACCTCGGCGTCGATGGCGTCGGTCTTAGCGATGCCGGGGAACATCCCGCGGGCCTGCTTCTCGGCATATCCGGGCAGGTAGGCGCAGGGGTTCCCGTGCACATGGGCGCGCGCGAGGACCAGCGCGCCGATGTTTCGCTTCTGGTCGACGACGACCAGCGCGCCGGAGCCGGCACGCTCGAGCAGCCGGTCGATGTCGTCGGACCTGTTGGCCAGCTCGGCCCTGAAGGCGACGCGCCCTCCCACATCGAGCGCGCACGCGCTGTGCGAGCTCTTCCCGACGTCGATCCCAAGGTAGGCCACGGACATCTCTTCAGCAGGCATGGTGTATCCTCTCCCTTGAGCCGGCCGTAAGCCGCGGAGGCGAACACCCACATTACCCGGCCGTGGCCCGGTCCGGGCCCGGCACATCTCTATTCAGTCGTTCCCCGCGGCACCTCCCGCCCCGGCGGCAACACGTCCCGGGCCCTCTACGGGGCAGGGGCTGACGGCCGTCCGGGGCGGTCGGCCAGCGACCACCGGTACGGCTCAATCGTATAGCCATGCAACGGAAAAGAGCCGCCCTTTCGGACGACTCAAACTGTAATGGGGATTAAAAATCATCCCGCGGGGCTTGTGGCTCACGCGGGATGACGGCGTCTTACTTTTTCTTGTCCTGTTCCAGCAGATCGGACGGTGAGCGATCGGGCTTGCCGCCGCGGAAAATCTCGCGGCCATGCAGACGATGCTCCAGGTCACGTTCGGCCTTTTCCTCGTCAATCTTGGTCTGGCTCACCACCGGGTCCTCGATCAGCGACGAAACCGAGTTCACCTGTTTTTGAATGCGCTCGGCAATGGTGTCGTCCATGC
>JAIIUG010000177.1:0-1694 GCA_022739635.1 Collinsella sp.
GTCCCATTCCGAGCATCACATCAGAGCGCGCTTGGTTATCTCCGCTCGCACATCTCGGCAAACGAGATCAGCTTGACGTCTCCCCTGCTATCCGCGGCATCCCGACATCCCTGCGTAAAGCCGCTTTTTGAGAATAGTGCATAGCTTTTTCGTTGCCGTCTAAAGAGCTCGCTTCGGTGCACGAGCTTTTGCAGCACGTCTTCGCCCACCGGTTCATTGCGCCATTTGCACTCCGCAAACAGCGCAGCGCCCTCGCCATCATCAACAATCAAGTCGATTTCTTCCTGCGTATGCGTGCGATTATCCGTCCCCCACCAGCGCCCGACGCTCGCCGGAACCACATCGAGTTGGCCCGCCCGCGCGAGTTCGTACACGTATTGCCTGCATATAAGCTCAAAGACCGTACCCATGTAATCCGATACGTGCGACTCAATGCGTTTATACGCCATCTCGGCCATATCGTTTTGAATCAGCCCGATGTTCTGCGGAACAAACTTGTACCAGAACCTAAACATCTGATCGCTCAGCAGATACACGGCTCGCTTATTGCTCGTCTCGTTTAGGGGCAGCTCGCGCTCGACAATCCCAAGCGACGCCAGCTTATCCACATAGCTCTTTACATTGCTCGCAGGGATTCCCGTAGAGCTCGCAATCTCCGAGATCCTCGAGCGCCCCTGAGCAATTGCTTGCACGATCGCATCATATTGCTCAGGATTGCGGCACTCTTGCAATAGCAGGTTACTCGGCTCCTCAAAGAGATAGCCCGTAGGAGTAAGAAAAAGACGTTTGATGTTATCCTTGAGCGGTGCGGCAGGATCGACTTTCTCGATATATGCAGGAATGCCGCCCGTCATGCCATAGCAAACTGCAGCATCTTCGCGACTCATGCTCTGCCACAGGCCGAGGGTCGTCGTAAAATCGAGCGGCATGATCTTAAACTGGGCCGTACGCCTACCGTATAGCGGACTCTCGTAGCCCAACACCTGTTCCTCCATAAACGAAAGAGACGAACCGCATAGGATCAGCATGAGCCTGGTCTCTTTGTACAAGTGGTCGATCTTGTCTTGCAGCAACGAGCTGATTTCGGGATTCGATTGGGCGAGATAGGGATACTCGTCAATCACGACAACCAAACGTTCCGTGCGAGCCATGGTGGCCAATGCATCGAACGCTTCGTCAAAACTACGAAACGACACGTCTGCGGCACCAACCGAGCCTGCAAGTATCGCCTGGCTAAAGCCGTGCAGGTTTGCTTCCGCATTGGTACGACGAGCTTGAAAGTAAATAGCCTTCTTGCCTTGGATGAACTCTGTGATAAGGCGCGTTTTACCCACACGACGGCGGCCGTAAATCACAGGCATTTCAAAGGAGCCCGTGTCATACAGTCGATTGAGCTCGGACATTTCCACTGTTCTTCCGATAAACATAGGGCCATCCTTCCTTTACGTTATAGCTAGCTATATTATACCTTCCTATAATATGTCTAGCTATAACGTAATTCGATAAGCGGAGCACGAAAAGGGGCGGTACACCCCCGCACGTGGACCGTTCCGGAAAATGTATCCCGTTCTGGAGCCAAAAACTGGGCCGTAGTTTCCGCCAAGCATGCCATCCGGAAAGCGCGTCCCATTCCGAGTGGCAATTCCGGGTCACAGTTTCCGCTCCAAACAAAAGGCCCCGGCTCGCGATGGAGC
>JAIIUG010000178.1:0-1675 GCA_022739635.1 Collinsella sp.
CTACCCCATCCGTGGCTGGCAGGCAGCTTGGCTCAATTCGCAAACTATGCGCCGCGAGCTCAAGCGTCACGAGGCCATCGAGTCCTCTACCGCCAGAACGCCCTGGTAACTGCCAACAACCACCACGAAGGGGATAGGCACCTTTATGGTGGTTTTGCTGACTCGTCCGACCTGTCCATCACGGTGCTTGTGTAATTAACGAGAACACTCATTGTTTTGTAAGGACGGCGCTCACGTGCCGTCTTTTTTTGTCAACTTATGCAGTCTCGACCGTGTTGTATGTAGAGGGACCTCGCGAGACGCCTTCCCTATATCCACCACGACCAATTGGAGGTGACACTATGCCTGCACGCCGTAACCGCAATAGCACGCTCCGATGCGATGCCGATCAGATCGAGCGGGAAGCAAAGCGCTTGGTCGACACGTATTCCGACCTCATCCTTCGATTGTGCTATTCGGCCCTTGGATCCGCTGACGACGCTCAAGACATCTGCCAGGACACGCTGATCAAGATTCTCCAACGCACTCAACCGTTCGACTCGCTCGAACACGAACGTGCTTGGGTGATCCGAGTCGCACTGAACGCATGTCGCGATATCGGCCGTACGCACGCGAATCACCCGGTTGTCGACCTCGATTCGCTCCCCGATTTCTGCGCACCCGTAACACATACCGAGCAAGAATTCGCGCAACGCGACTGCGCCATTCTTTCCGCTGTCACGGCCCTGCCTCAAGCACAGCGCATCGCCATCTTTTTGCACTACTACGCAGGCATGAGCATCAGGGAAATCGCAGACGCCGTTCACGCGACGCCAGCTGCAACCGCCCAGCACCTTAGCCGCGGACGTGCGTCACTTCGGCTTTCCTTGAAAGGAGACCACAATGACTACGAATTCGAATGACTATCGCCACGCCCTGGAGCACATTTCGTTTACCGATAATGCGAAGCAGCACATGGCAAACTCGATTGCTCAGTCCGTCGCCTCGAGCGATGCGGCGACCGCTCAAAGCAACTTTAATGGCACGCGACGCAAGCCGCGCATCGCCCGCCATCCCGTAAGAACAGTCGCTCGCATTGCCGCTGTAACGGCAGTCCTCGCTATCGTCATTGGAGGCGCTGGCACGGCTATGGCAACAGGCGTCCTGCCGCTTCCTTCTGACATGCTTTCCGACATCTTTGACGGACCTGCTTCTCAAACCGAGATCATCGACCGTATTGGCCGGCCCGTCGGTGCTAGCTGCTCCAACAACGGAGTCACCGTGACCGCCGACGCCATCATGGGCGACAAGGATATGGTTACCATCGCCTATACGCTTACGTTCGACGATCCCGCTGCCCTGAAAAAGCTTTCCGAGCCGGGCGAGAACGGAACTATCGCCGGAAGTGTCGATGGAAACGTATACGTTGATGGCGAGCATGGCGGCCAAGGCCAATCATGGCTCATTGACAAGAACCCCAATGACTCCAGCATTCAATACTTTGCACAGTTCAGCGTTGAATCACCCGGCCTTATGGGCAGGACCGTCCGCACGCATATCAACTCTCTCGTTGTGCCACGTGCTGGCAAAGAGCTTCCCGAGTATAAGAAAATACTTACGGGCCCATGGGATCTTAAGTTCCAGCTGAATTACGAAGATACATCCGTTACGATTCCCGCGCCCAAATCGGTCAACT
>JAIIUG010000179.1:0-1638 GCA_022739635.1 Collinsella sp.
TTTTCCTGGTCAATCACCAGCACGCGATCGTCAGACTGGGCGATTTGACGCAAGATGCTTAACGAATCATCAGTCGAACCGTCGTTGACGCAGACAACCTGAATCGAGCGCTCGGACTGGGCCAACAGCGAATCGAGGCATCGCTGAATGGAGCGCTCAGAGTTGTAAACGGGGACGACAATGGTAGCTTTAGGACACGAGGCCTCTCCCATGCCGACCTACCCCCTCAGCGATTCGATGAGGAAGGCGGCGACCACGCCTGGGCCTCCAACCGAGGCGTAATACTTAGCACGCCCCAATGCACCATCCGTCGCAAAACTCGGATGCTCGTCAACCCAGCCCTCAGGATCTTTGAGGATGGCAGCGAGATTCGCGCGCTTCCACGGCTTGAGGTCGTCAAGCGAAAACTCCCCCGCGTCCAAGGCCGCTTGGAACTCCTTGGCCATCTGAACCAGGAACTCCTTATAGAACTTGGGCGCCAGGCGCACGTAGTTCCACATGTACGAATCGTACTTAATGAGCTGATTGAACTTGAGCATGCGCGCGACATCGCCGCTTGCGTGGCCGCGGGCATAATCCTCTCGAATCCAACGCTCAATCTCGGCATACTCGGTATTGACGCAAAAGACCTTAGCCGAAGAATTGACCGAGGAATTCTCGTTGTCCTGGCGATACGACAACACGGCATCATGCAGGTAAACAGCCTTATCGGCGCACGCGATCACCTTAAAGGCGAATGACGTGTCCTGAAAGGATGCACCCGGGGTCGGCAAGAACTTGATGCCGTTGCGCTCGAGAAAATCGCGACGGTAGACGGCCGACCAAATCGAGGGCTTTTGCTTAAAGAACTGTGTCGTGTCGCTTGGGTGCACCGGTTTGCCGCAGTCCTTGGGCTTAAACATCTCGTGCAGCGAGCGGCGCTCCTCGGGCTTGGACCAGTAGAAGTCAAAGTTCGCCTTCGCAAAATCGGCGTTGCAGCCCTCGGCCGCCGACACAAGCTTCTCCAGCGCGTCGGGCGCCATAAAGTCATCGGACTCCAGGATGCCCACGTACGTGCCGCGCGCCATCTCCAGGCCGCGGTTCATCGAGTCGCCGTAGCCGCTGTTGGCCTTGTCGATCATCTTGACGCGTGCGTCGCGCTCCATGTACTCGCGGATGATATCCGGCGAGCTATCGGTGGAACCGTCATTGATACAGATGATCTCGATGTCCTTGAGCGTCTGCGCCACGGCGGAATCGAGGCACTCGCGCAGATAGCGCTCGACATTGCAAATGGGGACAAGCAGCGAAACTTTAGGGGTATCAGAGTTCTGCAAGAGAACCTCCTGTTGAATAGCGTGTAACAGGGTTATTTTAGCAGCCGGGTTGCGGCGGGCGGCAGCGCTTGGAATTAGATAAAGCGCTCCAGACAGGCTTTGAGACCGCGAGTCGAAAGATAGAACAGCGTGGCGTCTGCCATCGAAACGCCCGAGGTCGCCGCAACGAGCTTGTGGGCAACACGCCGAACGGCGCCCTTAGCAGGCATATCCGCCCACGCCGTTCCCAAAAACGTCGTGAGATCCATGTTGACGCGAGCCGCCACGCGATGGAAACCATCGGCATCCAAGCGCGCCAGGTCGAACACAATTAGGTCTAAAA
>JAIIUG010000048.1:0-16802 GCA_022739635.1 Collinsella sp.
ACGATGACGTGGTCGGCGTCGACGGTCAGAGCGGAGCCAGCCTTGTTGGTGAGGGAGACGACCGGGCAGTTGTGCTTCTTGGCGGTCTTGTTGGCCTCGACGGTCTCGGGCGTGGAGCCACCGAGGGAGCAGGTGATCACGAAGGTGTGCTCGTTGACCCAGGAAGGCGTGTCGTAGTTGAACTCGTTAGCGGTGAAGATCTGAACGTTCAGCTTGTCCGTGTTGTTGGCCAGGAAGTACTTGGCGGGGTAAAGGTCGGACATGGAGGCACCGCAGCCGACGAAGGCGACGCTGTGGATCTCGTGGTTGGACAGGACGTCAGCGACGATCTGCTTAGGGAGGTTAAGGTCGATCTCGTACATCTGACACATTCCTTTCGATTATTGCGGCGCCACTTTGCCGGACGCACGCAGGGTTACCGTGATTTGGACCGAGTCGCCGGCCCGTTGAGGATGTGACAAAGGAGCTGTCCCTTTGACACATTTAGGGATGGAAGCCTGCCTGGGGTATGGGATGCCAGGCAGGCCCCCGGGGGAAAGCGGTTAGACGCTTGGTCGCGACTAGGCCAGGATGCCGGCCGCGGAGAGGGCGATGCCGCCCACGATGGCGATCACGAGAAGCCAACCGGTGTTGACGTTCTTCTTGATGAGCCAGTACATAAGGCCGGTGAGGCCAAGGGAGATCATCTGAGGCATCATGCCGTCCAGGATGTCCTGGATAACGACGGTGCCCTCAGCGAACTGCAGCGGGGTGGTGGCGCCGATCAGCGTAGCGATCATGCCGCCCACGGACATAAGACCCACGATGCCGCAGACATACATGAGCTTCTCCATGAGGTCGCCGCCCTGGAGCTTGCTCAGGTACTCGTGGCCACCCTGGTAGCCGATCTTGGCGGCGAACCAAGTGATCAGCACGGAGGGGACGATGGAGATGAGCATGGCCAGGATCGGGCCCATGATGGAGCCCTGCTGAGCCAGCTGAACACCCAGACCAAAGGCGATAACGCGGATGGTGCCCTGGAAGAAGGAGTCACCGATGCCGGAAAGCGGACCCATGAGGGAGGTCTTGACCGCGTTGATCGAATCGGGATCGAAGTTCTCGGGATCCCTGGCGTACTCCTCCTCCATGGAGGCGGCGAGGCCCAGGACGAAAGCGCTCGTCTGCGGGGTGCAGTTGTAGAACGCCATGTGACGGTGGTAAGCCTCTTTCTTAGCAGCGAGCTGCTTGGGGTCGGACTCATCCGGATAGAGGCGATCGAGCGTGGGAACCATGCCGTAGAGGAAGCCCATGTTCATCTGACGCTCGTAGTTCCAAGAGGCCTGGATGGCCCAGGAGCGCCAGAAGAACTGGCTGACCTTCTTGTTCAGGGACACGTCCTTGGTTGCGGTTGCCATAGTGTGTTCCTCCTTAGTCTTCGTCGTCTTCGAGCGGATCGTAGTCGGAATCGACACCGGCGGCTGCATGGGAACCGTTGAACTTGAAGCCCATGAAGACGATAGCCAGGCACACACCGATCAGAGCGACCGCGATGACGGACAGGTTGAGGTAGGCGGCGAGCAGGAAGCCGATGAACAGGAACGGAGTCATACCCTTCTTGATCATCATGGTGAGCAGCAGGGCAAGACCGTAGGCGGTCATGATCTTGGTCGAGACATTCAGACCAGTGGACAGCCACTCGGGAACCATGTTGACGATGGCCTGGACCAGGTCGGTACCGACAAAGACGGCCAGGAAGATCGGCAGGAAGTACATGATGGCATACAGACCGGAGCCGGCGCAGATGTGCATACGGTAGGCGGTCTTGAACTTACCGTTATCGATCGCGTTATCGGCCACATGGGTGAGGGCGGCGATGATCGAACGGAACACGATGCCGAGGAGCTGACCCAGGACGGCGACCGGGATGGCGATCGTCATGGCGGTCTCGGCGGAAGCATCGGTCAGGCACGCAAAGGCAGCGGCCACGATGCCGCCCAGGACCATATCGGGCGGAACGGCGGCGCCGACCTGCACCAGGCCCATGGACACGAGCTCGACGGCGGCACCGACGGCAAGGCCGGTGGGCACATCGCCCAGCAGCAGACCGACGAGCGTAGCGCCAACGAGGGGCTGCTCGAAGTTAAGACGACCGAGCAGGCGGGAGTCCCACATGCAGAACACGCCGACGAGGCCGACGAGCACCGCACTGATGAACGTATTCATACCCTTCTCCTTTCAGTCAGGCAAATGCCTGGTTGATTACAGCTTGGCGTCGATGTCGACGCTCTGATACGTAGGGGTCTGCTGGACGTAGAGCTTGATGCCCATGTCGAGCAGCTGGTTGACGTCGGCCTTCTGGGTGGCGTCGAAGAAGACGGAGCTGTCCTTGCCGCCGACCTGCTCGGCACCGTCGTGGTTGGCGGTGGCGCCCAGGTTGATGGCGTCGAGCTTGTAGCCCTGGCAGAACTGCAGCATCTCGGCCGTGTTGCCAAAGACGAACATGACGCGCTCGCCGAGGGTGTTGAGCTTGTCCATCTTGGCAAGGGCACGCTCAACGGTGAAGACGTTCAGGCGCACGCCCTGGGGCTTGGCCAGCTTAAGAGCGCCCTTCTTGATGTCATCGTTGGCGGCAGCGTTGTCGACGACGATGATGCGCTCGGCCTGAACCTTGGTGGTCCAGGTAAAGACGACCTGGCCGTGCAGCAGACGGTAGTCAAGACGTGCGAGGACGATCTTGGCGGGACCGGAGCTGTGACGGGGCGCCTTAGCCTTCTTGGCGGGAGCCGCAGCAACCTCGACCGGTGCGTTGGGGTTGGTCAGACCGGTGCGGGCCTCGTTGATGAGGGCCGCGAGCTCGGCGCCCTTGACGGGGGCGGGGCTCATAGCGAGCGTGAGCGCCAGCGGGATGTTGAAACCGCTGACAACCGTGAACTTCGTGCCGTTCTTGGAAAGCTCGACCATGTTGTTGTTAACCGAGCTGCCGAGCATATCTGTCAGCACATAGACGGTGTCGTCCGCGTTGAACGTGGCGATCATGGCGTCCACCTTATTGGTGATGGGCTCCTTGTCGTCACGAGCAAGCGACACGACGTGGACGTTCGACACGTCGCCGAGAACCATCTCGAGCGTGTCTTTGGCGCCTGCGGCCAGGCCGCCATGAGATGCGAGAATGATCTGATTCATCTTGCCTCCTCCTTTTCGTTATGGTCATTATAACGTCTTATACGTTGCTTATATTGCTAATTAGTATAAAGACCGTTCGCGGGTGAAAATCGACCGTTGACGGGTTTAACGTACTTGAAACGTTGGAGCCGGGTAGGCCGACGCTGGCTGGATAACCCCAGGTCGGACACCGAGCGCAACCCCCTATCGCACGAAGTACCAGGGGCTTTCCTGCACGGTGGGCTCCAGCGTGATGCCTGTGCGCTCGCGGAACAGATCCATGTCCTGCGATTTCTCCGTCCACCACGCGTTGGGCTTAAAGGTCATGCTCTCAATGACATGGCCGACAAACACACTGTTGCGCAGCTTGGAGAAGTCGGTGTTCATGATCAGGATGGACGCGAGCACCAGCACAATGCCCAGGACCTTGATTGCGCCGGCGGACTCGGCATAGATGCCAATACCGACCAGAACGGTCGCCACGGTTTCGAACGAAGCCACGACCGGCACCTTCGACGTCTCGAGGTCCATAGAGAGGCCCTGCATATAGAAGATGTACGCAAGAGCCGTCGGAATAAAGCCAAAGCCCGCGAACAGCAGAATGAGCTGCGGGGACATTGCCGCGGCTACATCGGACCACGGAGCAGAAAGCACAGCCATAAAGCATCCGCCAAAGACAAAGCCCCAAAACGTCACCGCCAGCGGATGCAGCGTCTTGGTGGCCATGCGGCTAAACACAGCCAGCAACGCACCGCAAAGTCCGGCGATCACACCCGACGCGACGCCCCAAGTCGAGAAATGGAAACCGGACAGGTCCCCGCTCGTCACCGCGAGCACGCAACCCACAATGTTAAAGATGATGGCGACGAGCTTGTTGGGGGTCACGCCCTCGCGATAAAGCACGCGGCCGAGCATGACGCCAAACACCGGCGAGGTATAGAGCAGCACCGAGGCCGTGGACATGCCCACCTCGCCCATGCACTCGTAATAGCAGGTGTTGGCGACGGCCAAACCGACGATACCGACAAGTGCGCAGGGGACGAGCTCTTTAGGACTTGCCTTGAACAGCGCCATGGGACCCGAGGCTTTTCCCTCACGAGCACCTCCCTGGCAACACATGAATACCAAAACCGGAGCCATCAAGACGGCACCCGACAACAGGCGAAAGGCCGCCATGCTCTGAGACGAAACGCCCAGGGCGGATATTCCGTTAACAAAGATGCCGATGGTTCCCCACATGAGGGCGGCGATCAGCACCAACGCATAGCCCATATTGCTTCTCTTCAACGCAGCCTCCTTGGTTCTGTTTCCAATATGTTTCATGCTACGTTATAGTCGTTATATACATTTATCAAGACTGAAATCGGCGAACGGGAAAACTCTTGACACAGGGAGTGTCGCAGGTGCCGGCAGAAAGGGAACGTCCCCAAGTGCCGCTCTAGCAGTTGCGGTGAAATAGTTCTCAAACAGAGGCTTCACGCTCCCAAACAGGAACTATTCCACCGCAACTCATGAGGGGTATTGGGCTGTTAGGCCGCTCTATCCCTTAGTAATCCAGCTTCCACATGTAACGGCGCGTCATGTAATCCTTGTGGGTGGCGGCGGAGAGCGCACGCATGTAGACGTTGTTGAGGATCGGGGCAAAGATCAGGTGGTTGAAGTATTCGCTCACGCTGTCCTTGATGTCGTTGAGGCCAAGCTCCTTGGCGTCGAGCTGATAGACGCGATCGCCACCGTACTGGTTGACGAAACGGATGCCGCGCTCGTCGTTGCAGCGGCTGCGGCCGACGCTGATGAGCTGGAACAGCGAGGTGCGCTTGTCCAGGATCTCGAAGGGGCCGTGGAAGAAGTCGCAGGTGTTGATGGTGCAGGAGTCGATCTGCAGCATCTCCTGCACATTGCAGATGCTAAAGACGTAGGCGGCACCAAAGAGCGGGCCCTGAGCCATGACGTTGATGCAGGGCTTGTCGGCGTTCTGCTCGGCCCACTTGGCAGCGAGCGGACGGGTGTACTCGACGGCCTTGCGATAGATGGGGTCGACCAGGTCGAAAGCGGCCATAGCGGTCTCGTACTCGGCATAGCCCTCGGTCTGCTGCGTGAGCTCCATGGCGATCATGGTCACGACGGCGGAGTTGGTACGGCCCATGCAGGACTCGTCAACGGCCAGGCTGTCATACTGGATCTTGTAGTCGCAGACCTCGGTGAGGCCGGACTCGTCAACATAGATGGCGATGGTGCTGGCGCCGTGGTCCTTGGCGACCTGGGCGGCGACGATGGTCTCCTTGGTGCCGCGCATGGACACGACGACGGCCAGGGTGTTCTCGTTGACGTAGGCCGGGGTGGCATGCACGAACTCGTTGCTGGTGTAACTGGAGCTCACGACCTGCGTGGCCTCGTGCTCCATAAAGTACTGGGCAGGATAGTTGCCGCCGTTGGATCCGCCGGCGCCAATCCACACGACGCGCTTGATGCCGCCCTTGTCTGCCTTGTCAGCCAAAACCTGGGAGACGACGTCCTTAACCTGTTCCTGAGTAGTCATCGTGCATCAGCCTTTCTTCTCGTTTGATGCTCTCGATGGCATACAAGTTACATACACGTTTTGGTTATGTCGACTAGTTGTATGCTATATTTGTCTTAGAAATTTTGCTGGTAAAGTTTTCGACAATCCATTACCAGCGGTTTTGTTGTCATGTTGGATACATGCTTGGTTCAGTAAGCATACAAGTTAGATACAGGTTGTTCGCATGAGCACTTCGTCAAAAAAGAACTTGGCCCAATACGAGCGTCTGGCGAGTACGCTGCGTGACCGCATCGCCGCCGGCACCTACGCACGCGGAGACAAGCTGCCGTCCGAGATGGAGCTCATGGACGAATCGGGGCTGTCGCGCAGCACCGTGCGCCACGCGCTTAAGGTGTTAGTTGACGAGGGCCTGGTGCGCACCGAGCGCGGACGTGGCACCTTTGTGGCCGACACGCCCGCGCTCCACGAGAACAACCTGGTGTTTTCGAGCTATACCAAGCAGGTCGAAGGCCAGGGCATGAAGCCCACCACGCGCACGGTGGACTCGGGCTTTACCAAGGCGGCCGGCAGCATAGCTAAGTTCTTTGACGCCGCCGCGGGCAGCAAGCTCGTCAAACTTGTCCGCCTGCGTTATCTGGACGACGCCCCGCTGTGCTTGGAGACCACGTATCTGCCGCCAAGCTTTGGGTCGCTCATCGATCGCGACCTCAACGGATCGCTCTACGCGACGCTGCGCCAAGAATTCCATCGCGCGCCGGCGCAGGGGCATAAGACCTTTGAGGTGTGCTATGCCTCGCAAAACGAGGCGTTTTTGCTCAACGTCGAGCGCGGGCAGGCGCTGATCTTGATCACCGACTACGTCTACGACACCGACGGCCGCCCGCTCCATGTCTCCAAGCGCATCCAACGCACCGACCGCGCCAAATACACCGAGCCCATCGGCTAGCGCACTAAACGAGGCGAAAATTAACTAATATGCGTTTTACCTGCTGTTTTTATTAAATCTCAAGCCGGTATGGCGCAAATGCCAACATCGCCTGGTAACACGCGCCGCCCAAGCTCAACTGTTCCTGCCCAGAATATCCAGCACCGTAAACCTAAGTGAGTAGACTTTTCGCGACCTGCCGAGCACACCCAAAACAGCCACCTCCGTGACCTGCGGTTTTACTAAAGCAGATACGCTTTGTGCTCGCCTTGCGCCAAAAAGTCTACTCACTTAGCTCGCAAGGTGTCTCGACGGGACGATTCGAGTCAAAAAAGCGTACGAACGCGGCACTTCTTGCGGCAATTTGATACCGCAAGACAGCCAAAAACCTGTCCCTAAATGGTAGGTTTGAAACCTTGGGCAACAAGTGCGGGGAACCAGGTTGGTTTGGGTTGGTTGGGGACGCGCTCGGCCAGGACCAGCTCCATCCAGCACATGTCGTACCAGCGGCCGAACTTTTGCGCGCAACGGTCGAAGGCGCCCACCAGGCGATATCCCATATGGGCATGGAAATCCTGACTGTTGTGCGTCAGGTATTCGTCGTCCTTGTCGTGCGGCACGGCGATGAGCGCGCACATGTTGGTGATGCCCATCGCGACCAAGCACTGCTTGAGCGCGTCGTGCAACCTGCGACCCAGTCCGCCGTGGCGCACGTCGCGCGCCAGGTAGATTGACGTCTCGACCGACCAGTCGTACGCCTCGCGGCTGTTGAGCGGACTCACATAAGCATAGCCTACCGGGCGCCCGTCCAGCTCCATCACCAGATACGGATAGCGCTTGAGCGTACGCTCGATGCGCCCGGCGAACTCCTCAACGCTCGGCACCTCGTATTCGCAGGTAATCGCCGTCTGGCGTACATATGGCTCATAGATGGCAAGCAACGCCGGCGCATCATCGGGCGTCGCCAGGCGAATCGTCGGCTCGGACATCTCGGTCATACAACCCTTCTCCCTCAAAAGCAAAGGCCGCCCTGCGCCAAACCCAGGCGCAGGGCGGCCCCTCGTCATTACGTCAACTTACAGGACAGCCGCCAACGCGTCGATGTCCTCCTGCGTCGTGGCCCAGCTGGTGCAAAAGCGCACCACCGTATGGGTCTCGTCGTACTTTTCCCAGTACTCAATCGAGGCATGCTCGCGAATGCGGGCCATGTCCTCGTTGGGCAGAATCACAAACTGCTGGTTCGTGGGCGTCTCCAAGAAGAACTCGTAGCCGCGCTCGTGCAGCACACGACGCAGCGCCTGAGCCGTCTCGATCGCCTGGCGACCAATCTCAAAATACAGGCCGTCGGTAAAGAGCGCCTCAAACTGGACGCCCGTCAGGCGACCCTTGGCCAACAGCGCGCCGTGCTGCTTAATGCGCGGCACGGGATGTGCCGGAGCGTGCATGCCGCAAAACACCACGGCCTCGCCGCAAAGCGCGCCGCACTTGGTGCCGCCGATGTAGAACACGTCGCACAGCTGCGCCAGCTCGGGCAGGGTGATGTCGCACTCATCGGCCGCCAGCGCATAGGCCAGGCGGGCACCATCCACAAACAACGGAATCTCGCGCTTCTGGCACACCGCATGAATCGCCGCGAGCTCAGCGGCGGAGTACAGCGTGCCGTACTCGGTCGACAGGCTCACATACACGGCACCCGGAAACACCATGTGCTCACAGCTCTCGTTTTCGTAGAACACTTGGATGTAGTTTTCGAGATCCTCGGCGTGCATCTTGCCCTCGTAGCCGGGGATGGTGAGCACCTTGTGGCCGCCAAACTCGATGGCGCCCGCCTCGTGGCAGGCAACGTGGCCGGTCTCGGCGGCAACCACGCCCTCGTACGGCGCGAGCAGCATGTCAATCACCGTCGCGTTGGTCTGCGTGCCGCCCACCAGCAAAAATACGTCGGCATCGGGAGCCTGACAGGCCTCGCGAATAAGCTGCTTGGCACGCTCGGTGTGCGCATCGGTGCCGTAGCCAGGCTGCGGCTCCATGTTGGTGTCGACGAGCGCCTGCAGCACCGCCGGATGTGCGCCGTGGGAATAGTCGTTGTTGAACGCGAGCATGGCAATCCTCTCTTACCAGGTATCGGCCAGATGATTCAGGTGGGGCTATTGTACGCCGTGAGGATAGGCAATGCGCGCGGCAAGGCACTCAAGTGCCAACACCAGGGCAAAGCCGCAGCTCACGTCAGTCAAAAAGTGTGCACCGATCACGATACGGCCAAAGGCGACGAGCGCCGCGACCACGGCAGCGACCCAAAAGACCACGCGGCGTCGCGACGGCTTTTCCGTAAAAGCCGCCGCGGGAAGCCCGGCGAGCATAAGGCCGATCGCCGCGTGCGCCGTGTGTCCGCTCGCAAACGACTTAAAGCCGTCCTTGATTACGCCGGCCGCAATATAGCTCCACTTGTCGGGGTTGCCAATCACCCACCACGGCTGAAAATTGAGCCCCGGCGTGACCTCGATCACGCGCATGCGCGGGCGCGACCACAGCGGCTTGACAACCACGTTGAGGATGATGGCCTGAGCGACCCACACGGCAAGCACCATCAGCGCCCAGCGTGTGAGCTCGTCGGAGTCGGTGTCGCGCGTGAGGCGATAGGCGATGAGGTTGGCCGCGATGACCAATGCAAACGTCAGAACCAGCTGAAACGCAATAAGCTTGCCGCCGACGCGCAGCGATCCGATAATCTCGTAGCCGACCAGGCCTACGTTGATCAGAACGCCCAGCGCGGCGAGCCACTTGCTCGCCTTGGAATCGGGACGTGCCGAGCGCACGAGCATAATGCCCGCGACGCTCGCCGTCAGCTCGAACGGCAGCTCGCCGGCCGCCTCGACAAAGCGACCAAACAGGCTAGACGAGTTAAACAGCGCACTCGAGATTTGGTAATCGAAAAAAGACCCGACGAGCAGACAAAAGGCCAGGATGACCGCGATAGCAGCGGCATCTTTCTTATAGATATACCCGAACATGCTTTCCTTTCGATGGGGTCAGATTGCCCAAATGGGGCGTTTGCAGCGTCGACCCGTTAGTCATCGTCAGTCGCGCCCAGCTGCTGCAGTAGCATGAGCGCGGCCGCCACCGGGCCGGTGCCGTCGTTGGCGTCGAGACCTCGGCCCAGGCCGCTGCCCGCACCGGCGCCCGCCTTGTAGGGCACCGACAGCTTGCGGCTCTTGGGGAAGTTCACCGCGCCATAGCGATTCTTGAACTCAAAGGCTACCTTCTTGGGAACGTCAACCCCCAGGAAGGTAATGCGCCCACCGCTGAGCGTGACGCTCTCGAGCCCCAGGCGCTCGCCGCGGATACGGATACGCGCGCGGTTGAACAGGTTGAGTCCCGCCAGCGGCAGCTCACCATGCGCGGCCTCGGTCTCCTCCTGCACCTCGTCGACACTCTCCAGGTCCTCAGCCGCCGCGAGCTTGCGGTACACGAGCACGCGCTGGTCCACCGCCGGCAGGTACTCCTCGGACAAGAAGTAGTCGGCCGGCAGGTTGATGCCCACGCTCGCCGCCTCCACGCCGGCATCGTCATCGCCGCGCGCCTCGGCCACGGCCTGGCCCAACATCTGCGTAAACAGGTCGAAGCCCACGCTCGACAGGTTGCCGTGTTGCTCGGCACCCATAAGCGAACCGGCGCCGCGGATCTCCAGGTCGCGCATGGCGATGCGCATGCCGCTGCCCAGGTCCTGGAACTCGGACAGTGCGGTCAGACGCGCCGTAGCCTCCTCGGTAAGAGGCAGCTCACCCGGGAACATAAAGTACGCGTATGCCTGCGTGGCCGAGCGGCCCACACGGCCCTTGAGCTGGTAGAGCTGTGCCAGACCCAGACGCTGCGAGTCCTCGATGATGAGCGTGTTGGCTGTTGCGTTGTCGATGCCGCTCTCCACGATGGTCGTGGCGATGAGCACGTCAATCTTCTTGGTCGCGAACTCGATCATCACGTCCTCGACCTCGCGCGGGCTCATCTTGCCGTGTGCCACACCCACGCGCGCCTCGGGCGCGGCCTCGTGCACGCGTGCCACAGCATCGTCGATGGTCTTGACGCGGTTGGACACGTAGTACACCTGGCCGCCGCGACCCACCTCCAGGCGAATCGCCGCACTCACCACGTCGGGGTCGTACTCCCCCACGTGCACGATCACGGGACGGCGCCCGGTCGGCGGCGTGGTGATCAAGCTCATATCGCGCACGCCGCTCGTGGCCATCTGCATGGTTCGCGGAATAGGCGTTGCCGAGAGCGTGAGCACGTCGATCTGCTCGCGCAGGTTCTTGAGCTGCTCCTTGTGCTGCACGCCAAAGCGCTGCTCCTCGTCGATGATCACCAGGCCCAGGTTTTTGGGGTTCACATCGGCCGAAAGCAGGCGGTGCGTGCCGATGAGCACATCGATCGCGCCCTCGGCAAACGCCTTGAGCGCGCGCTTTTGCTGCGCCGGGGTGCGGAAGCGGCTGAGCACCTCGACCTCCAGGCCAAACGGGGCAAAGCGCTCAAAGAATGTCTCGTAGTGCTGTTGGGCCAGAATGGTCGTGGGGCAGAGCACCATGACCTGGCGGCCGGAGTCCACGCACTTAAAGGCCGCGCGCAGGGCGACCTCGGTCTTGCCAAAGCCCACGTCGCCGCACAGCAGGCGGTCCATGGGCTTGGGCGCCTCCATGTCCGCCTTAATGTCGGCGATAGCCTCCAGCTGGTCGCGCGTCTCGTCGTAGGGGAAGCTCTGCTCCATCTCGATCTGCTCGGGCGTATCGGGCGGGCAGGCGATACCGGTAATCGAAGAGCGACGCGTATACAGGTCGACCAGGTCAAACGCCAGCTTTTTGGCATTCTTGCGCGCCTTGTTGGTAGCCCGCGTCCAGTCGGCGGTGTTGAGCCTGGTCAGGCGCGGTTTGTCGCCGTCGGGACCAACGTAGCGCGTAATACGGTCAACCTGCTCCAGCGGCACGTAGAGCTTGTCGCCATCGGCGTATTCCAGCAAAAAGTAGTCGCGTTCCTTGCCGCCCACTTCCTGGCGCGCAATCTCGCTAAAGAGCGCGATGCCATGCGTTGCATGCACCACGTAGTCGCCCGGCTTAAACGGGAACGTGATCTGCGTAATGTCAACCTTGCGGCGGCTGCGCGCGCGGTTGGCATCCATGCGAGCGTTGAGGTCGGCGATCGAGAACACAGCCAAATTGGCGTCGGGCACCACCACGCCCTGCGGCAGGGCAGCGTCCACAAAGGTCACGCGCCCGCGCGAGATGGTGGGCACGGCGGCGCCTGTGGCAGCCTGGGCCGCGCCCGCCTCGAGCGAGCGGGCGTTGAGCGCATCGGCCTTGCGGTCACGAATGGAAGCATGGGCCTCCTGGCGTGCGGCACGGTCGGCGGAATCCGCCGCTGCCACGCGTACGCGCTCGCCGATAGCGCCGGCATTTTCGGGCGCCGCGGTCAGCGATTCCTCAAAGGTAATGCCCTCGTCGCCAAAAGTGAGCTCCATCGACTCGCGCGCGCCGCGGTCGGGGATGGCAAACACGCAGGCATAGCGCTTGCCCACGACCTCCTGGATGCGCGTCATAAAGCGGTTGTCCGATCCTGCGATGGCGGGCTGCTCAATCTTGAGCTCGGCCGTCACCGCACCGCCGGCACGGATGAGGCTCACATAGTTCAGGCGTTGCTGGGAACCAAAGTCGAGTTGCTGGGCACGCACGTACAGGCCGTCCAGACGGTCGACCCCCGCCTCGCCGGCACGCGTCTCGATATCCTCGTAGGCGCGCAGGCAATCGTCGAACAGCGAGCGCGGCTCGGACAGCACCACGAGCGCCTTGCCGCTCACGTGCGACAGCGGGCTCACGGTCTGACCGTACATCACCGGCAAAAAGCGGTCGAGCTCAGGCGTGACGATGCGCGCATCCACCATCTCGAGCAGCGCCGCTAACTTGCTGTCGTCCTGGCTGGCGCGGTAGAGCGCCACATGCATGTTGTGGACGGCGTCGTCGGTGAGCGCGAGCTCGCGACAGGGGAAAATCTCGATGCTGTCCTCGTTGCCGATGGTCTGGCCTGTGGAGCTCACCATGCGGCGGATGCGGTCAATCTCGTCGCCGAAAAACTCAATGCGCACGGGCGCCTTCTCCTGCGCGGGGAATACCTCGACGGTGTCGCCGTGCACACGGAACAGGCCGGGCGCGTCGGCGGCGCCGGCATTGGTATAGCCCATGCCCACCAGACGCTGCGGCACCTCGTCAAAGGGAATCTCCTCGCCCACCGCAAAAGTAGTGGACTCCCAGTAGCGGCTCTCGACCGGCGGCACGCAGCGCAGCAGTGCGCGGGCCGAGGCGACCATGATGCAATTGTCCCCGCGCACGATGCGCCCGAGCGCCTCGCAGCGCTGCGCCACCACGGCGTCGTCGGGCGCCTGCTCGCGCCACGGATAGTCCTTGCGCTCGGGAAAGCGGCACACGTGCGCCAGGCCCACGTAGGCGGCTAGACTGCGTGCGGCGCGATCGGCCGCATCCTCGCCACTCACGATGTAGACCGTGGGGCGCGGACGACGCGCAAACTGGGCGGCCGCCATAAGCGTGCGACCCGACTGAGACACGGCCAGCGTCACGTCCTCGCCAGAATCGAGCCCGGCCTCGACGGTCTGCAGCGCCTCGGCAGTATAGAGCTGCGCGGCTATACGGTGAATGAGCATGCTGTTCCTCCGGCATTGCAACGCCAAAAGCCCGCCGGGGCAAGCTCGGCGGGTCGTTCGTCAAATTCGTTGCCTGTCATGGTAGCGCATGGAGAGGACTCCAGCTCAAGCGTACGTCCAGCCCCGCAAAAAACGCCAGACGGACGAGCCGCCTGGCGCTATCAGAGTGAGCTATACGCCGAGTCTAGTCGTAGACACCCATTTTAAGCAGCGTGAAGGTCGGAGCGCCGTCACCCTGCACGACGCGGACCGTGCAAGTCTCGGTACGGCCCATGGATGCGTTCGCTTGAATTGCGGCGATGAACTGGTCCTTTGGCAGGCCGTAGGTGCTCTCGGGGATGTCGGAAGGAAGTAGCATACCGCCAGCACTGTAGACCTCATAGGTGAGCTCGTAGATGTTGTCGCCAAGGTCAGTCGCGCCCGTAACGATGGCACACGGTGGGTTGTAATTTCCCTGGCCGTATTCCTGTTTCAGATACAAGTACCCGTCATGCGCTTCGGCCGAATCAGGAATCGCCTGCCCCTCCGGCGTTCTGTCATAAGTCATATCGGCATCGGAAAGCGTCAGGCCCGTCAAGCGGTTGAGTTCCCTATTGACCACATCAGTCGCCACACGCTGGCGATTACCGTTGTCGTAGTCGCCTTTCTCGATTCGATACGGCGCGTTGTCAATAAAATGGCACCAGATAAACTTGACCAGCTTGTATTTCTCGTCATCAGAAAGTCCGTCAGTCGAATCAAAGCCGCCCGCCTGATACCAGTCCCGATCGAAGTGTTCCTCCGTAAAGTTCGACAGAAACAGATTCGCGGCGGCATAGGTTGCCTGGTCATTGAGGTCGACCTTTACGCTGCTGCCCGTCTGCTCGGGCTCTTCCGGCTCTTCTTGCCCTTCGGCAGGCTTCTCCTTGGCGCTTCCCTTGTCCTTGTGCTCGGCCGAACCCTCGTCGGACCCAAGCACCGTAATCTGCGATGAGCCACCCTGCCCAAGCGGTCCCAACACGCCGGTC
The DNA here is from genome assembly GCA_022739635.1 of Collinsella sp. Classification (GTDB taxonomy): domain Bacteria; phylum Actinomycetota; class Coriobacteriia; order Coriobacteriales; family Coriobacteriaceae; genus Collinsella. Next base: position 14,295 of record JAIIUG010000048.1, read on the forward strand.
AGCGCCAGCGCAGCGCCACCGGCCACCAGCACGCCCGCTACACATATGCCGATAATCACCGCTCGCTTATGCGACCTCTTCTGCACGGGAGGCATTCCTACCGCCGGCATCGGCGCGGGCTCGGCGGGCGCGGCCGCCGGAGAAGTGGCGCCCATGCGCGCCCCGCAGTTCGTGCAAAAATCGGTTCCGTCGGGCATCTCAGAGCCACACTTGGTGCAAAACATACTCGGGCATCCCCTCACAACAAACGGCATCTGTCGCCATCATATTGAGCCTTCGCAGCCCAAATGTGTTGCGCAACATTGGCCAAAGCCTTCGGACGCCGGCAAAACGCGCCGGGCCCTATCCCGTTACGCGCACGCTGGGGCACAAATCCGCCAGCGGGCACTCGTCGCACTTGGGCTTACGGGCATCGCAAATCTCGCGGCCAAAGGTGATCCACTGGTGATTGACCGACTCCCAATACTCGTGCGGCAAAATCTTGAGCAGATCCTGCTCGGTCTTGAGCGGCTCTTTGGCGTGCGTCTTGGGACTCAGCATCAGGCGGTGCGCGATGCGGTTGACGTGCGTATCCACCGCGATGCCCTCAACGATGCCAAATCCCACGTTGAGCACGATGTTCGCCGTCTTGCGTCCCACGCCCGGCAGCTTTACAAGCTCCTTCATGTCGGCCGGTACCTCGCCGCCGTAGTCGGCAACGATCATCTGCGCGGCCTCCACGGCATGCTTGGCCTTACTCTTATAAAAGCCGAGCGACTTAATGGTGTCCGCCACATCGGCCACGCTCGCCCCTGCCATGGCCTCGGGCGTGGGCCACTGGGCAAACAGCTGCGGCGTCACCTTGTTGACCTGCGCGTCGGTCGTCTGAGCCGAGAGCAGTACCGCGATGAGCAGCCTAAAGGGATTCTCGTGGTCCAAGAAGCACTCGACCGGGCCATAGCGACGGTTAAGGCGCTCGCACACCTCGATGGCGCGTTCGCGTTTGGCGGCATTGGTCTCGCGTGGCATAACGACTCCTCGGCTCGGCAGAAACAAAACTTCTCGGAAACGATTGTCCCACGTACGGGGGCCTTAAGCCTCCAAAAATGCGCCGGTCTGGCGGCCCCACAGGCTTGCGTACTCGCCGCCCGCCTCGACGAGCTGCGCATGCGTGCCGTCCTCGACAATCTCGCCGTCTGCCAGCACTACGATGCGGTCGAGTGCCGCCACGGTGGACAGGCGATGCGCCACCACAATGGAGGTGCGCCCGCGCATCAGGTTCTCGAGCGCCTCCTGCACCAGCGCCTCGGACTCACTGTCCAGGGCAGAGGTCGCCTCGTCGAGCACCAGAATCGGCGCGTCGGTCAGAATAGCGCGAGCGATGGCAACGCGCTGGCGTTGGCCGCCCGAAAGCTTAACGCCGCGCTCGCCAACCATGGTGTCAAAGCCATGGGGCAGGCGATCGATAAACTCAGTCGCGTTGGCCAGGCGCGCGGCCTCGCGGATCTGCTCGTCGGTGGCATCGGGGCGGCCGTAGGCGATATTCTCGCGAATGGAGCGGTGGAACAGCAGCGCCTCCTGCGGCACGTAGGCAACCTGGCGGCGCAGGCTCTGCTGCGTGCAGCGCGAGACGTCCTGGCCGTCCACGAGCACGCGGCCGCCCTGTACGTCGTCCAAGCGCAACAGCAGCTTGGTGAGCGTCGTCTTGCCCGAGCCCGATTTGCCCACCAGACCCACGCGCTGGCCCGCCGCCACATGGAGCGTCAGGTCGTCGAACACGCTCTCGCCCGCCGCGGCATCACGGTATGCAAAGCTCAGGTGCTCAAAATCAATCGCGCCCTCGCGCACCTTGAGCTCGGGGGCGTTCTCGTCGTCTGCCACCAGACGCGGCTCGTCCAGCACGCGCGTCATCTCGGCCGCATCGCCCAGCGCGCGATTGATGCGCTGCATCATGGAGCTCACGTAGTTCAGACGCATGGTGAGGTTGTACGTATAGGTAAAGATCATGACGAGCGCGCCGGCAGAGATGCCAAACCACGCGTTGCCGCCCGCGACGAACACACTCACCACGGCCATGGTAATGACGATAAGGCCCGAGGTCGTAAAGTTGCGCTGCATCATGGCGTGCATCGAAACCGTCTCGGCATCGCGCGCGGCGCGGTCGGCGGCATCGAACAGGTCGCGCTCAAAGTCCTCGCGCCCGCAGGTCTTGACGGCCAGGATGTTCGTGACCGCGTCGGACAGCACGCCCGAAAGCTTGTTTTGCGCGGCGGACGTCGCGGCCGAAAGCGGCATGATGCGCTTGTACATAAGCCAGACAAACGCGATGTAGACGGCCATGATGCCCACCAGGATCACGGTAAATGTGGGCACCACCGGGGCGAGCGCCGCCACCGTGCAGACAACCGAGGTGATAGTGGGGATAAGCGAATACACCGTCACGTCCACCAGACCCGTGTAGCCGCTCATAAAACGGCTCGTCTGGCTCACAAGCGATCCGCCAAATCGGCTGGTGTGGAATGTCATGGA
>JAIIUG010000180.1:0-1579 GCA_022739635.1 Collinsella sp.
TGCGCCCGGCAGCGCACGTGTGATTGTGTGGTGAAAGTCCACTGTCCGCCCGGTCGCGGGAAGGACTAGCAACTCGGCAGAGTCGAGGAGGCAACGAATCGATGAAGGAAGCCGATAGCAAACCGCCAGCCTGACAAACAGGAATCGGATATGAGGCACAAGGTCTGGGAGAGCTGTCAAAATTCAGTTAACCCCGTAGCGACACGGAAGGCGATGTGTAGATCCGACAGGTAGGGCGCGAAGCGCATGTGTGATACCCGGGGAGATCCCTGTCGATGCCCGCGAGGGCTACCGATGCCGCAAGGCAGATGGATGTTGACAGGGAAGTCAGCCGAGGTCGTAGTAGAGGCCGAACCTCGAAGGACCGAATCTAAAGTGTGTGAGTAGGCCGTTCACTCTCGCGTAAGTCGGTGGCCGAAGGCGAACAGCAGGGATCTCAGGTGAGTACCTCGCCGCCGAGGAGAAAGGACCGGAAGTCCCGACTCTGAGGGAGGCGCAAATGGGCAGAGACCAAAGCGGCGAATGAAAGGCGGACGAAAGCAAGGAGGAAATATTCAGTGATCACACTGGATCAGGTGCTCTCAGGGAGAAACATCCTGCGAGCCATCAAACAGGTGGTTTCCAATAAGGGGGCTCCGGGCATTGACGGCATGACTGTCGACCAATACGAAGCTCACCATCGGAGACACTGGCGGAGCATTGCCGAACACATCAGGGCGGGAAGCTATATTCCGGCTCCGGTGCGTCGCGTGGATATTCCCAAGCCGAACGGAGGAACGAGAATGCTCGGCATTCCGACGGTGCAGGACCGCGTGATACAGCAGGCAATAGCTCAGATACTTGTCGAAGCTTATGACCCCCACTTCTCGAACTCAAGTTACGGGTTCCGCCCTGGCCGAAGCGCCCTCGAAGCGATCGAACAGGCCTCTCGGTACATCAAGGAGGGAAAGAACTGGGTGGTGGAGATGGACTTGGAAAAGTTCTTCGACACCGTGAACCACGACCGCTTAATGGCGCGCCTAACTAAACGGATCAAGGACAAGGCCCTGCTGAAGCTAATTGGGCGTTATTTACGCAATGGCATCATGCAGAACGGTCTTGTCTCGCCCCGAGAGGAAGGTACGCCGCAAGGCTCAAACCTTAGCCCGATTCTGTCGCTGATCGTCCTCGACGAGCTCGACAAACACTTGGAGGGCCGAGGGTTGAGTTTCTGCAGATATGCTGACGACTGCAACCTGTTTGTCAGCTCTCGGCAGGCCGGGGAACGTGTACTGGAAAAGACGATTAAGTTCATAGAGGGAACGCTCAAACTGCGGGTGAATCGCAGTAAGAGCGGCCTCTTTCGTCCTTCGAAGTCCAAATTTCTCGGATATACGTTCGTGGGAACGTCAGGGGCGCCGCGTGTCGCTAAGGCGAGCTTTGCACGACTTATGTACAAGCTCAGGCCGATCCTGCGTCGAGGCCGCGGAAGATCCCTCTTGGGAACGATCAAGGCCTTGACGATGACCCTGCGCGGATGGAGAACCTATTACGCGCTGGACGATCGGAAAGAGGTCTTCGAACGTATCGACATTCACAT
>JAIIUG010000181.1:0-1562 GCA_022739635.1 Collinsella sp.
GGCACCTCAGAGCCCTCAACGCCAAAACGTTTGAGCTCTCCTCCAACACGCTCAACTTCAAATTCCGCCATGGATACTCCTAACTCATATATCTGCAGTATACGCAGGCGGCAGGCATAGTCCTATACGAAACGATCGGGATAGAGGGTCTTGTAACGAACCCAGGCATTATTGACACGAATCAGATACGCCTGCGTCTCGGGAAAGGTGATTGCATTATGAAGCGACGTGCTCTGCTGCGCCCATCCGTCGACATTGCCCATGCCGGCGTTATAGGCGGCAATGGCGCTGTCAGTCGACCCGTTAAAATACGTTAGAAGATACGAAAAATACGCACAGCCAAACTCGATGTTCGTAGCCGGATCGTTAAGGTTGTCGGCCGAATACTCGTTACCATCGACAAGACCCTTGGCAATCATATCGTGTGCAGTCTCGGGCATCAGCTGCATCAATCCCCGAGCGCCTTGATTCGACTCCGCCTCGGGATCCCAATTCGATTCCGACTTTATGACAGCACACACCAGATACGGATCAAGATTGTGCGAAATGCTCGATTGCTTTACGTACGCCTCGTAGTCAATTGGATACAAAGGCTTAAAGAAGGCGGCAGGGGCATTCGAGTAGACGAGCGAAATAAGGCCGAAGGCGAACACGACGGCAAGTGGCGCCACGCGATACCACGTAAAGAAACGTGTCTTAGTCATCGGCCTCCTCCTTATCCACTTCATCCCCGAAGCCATGGCGCGCAAGCCATGCGTCCAGTTGTTCATAGAGCGAGTTATCGCCTGCCGCATTATCGATTACCGTCGTAGCGAGATTGCAAAGCGAAGCCTCATCAGGTTGGCATGCAGAGCGCGCATCAAAATCAGAGGACTCCATACCACGATGGATGGCACGCTCGCGACGAACTGCTAAAGGAGCGCTGATTACCAGAATTTCATCAGCCAGGCCAAAAGCATCCTCAAAACCAGTCGGGGCAGAAACCTCGACAACCGCAAAGGGATAACGGGGGGACGAAACCGTGCAGCAAACCGGATCAAGAATCCTCAGTGACAGCTGTTCGATGAGAACCGGATGAACGATGCCGTTGAGCCGCGCAACTGTATCAGGAGAGACGAAAGCTCGAGTGGAGAGGACATTGCGGCGAATGCCGCCCTCCTCGTCCAGAATGTCCCAACCGAATTCTTCCGCGAGGGCATTGACGATATCGGAGCCTGGCACATACAGCGATTTGGCAAGCTCGTCCAGATCGATAAGCATGGCGCCATGAGATTCGAGATAGCGGCAGGCAGTCGACTTACCTGAAGCAATATTGCCCAAGACAAAAACGGTAAACATCAAGTCCTCCCTAACGCCAATGGGAGTTATTATCGCGCAAATACAAAAGAAGGACTCAAAATACAGCCAAACAGTAAGACAAACTAAACGAAAGCGAGTTCTTGTATTACAACTATCTTTCAGACGCAAAAAAGGGGGAGGCCGCGAGGCCTCCCCCTTCTCCATTCTCGATGACGGCTCGGTGCCGTCCACCGGTCAGCGGCGCCCTGGCCTCCCACGGGCTG
>JAIIUG010000182.1:0-1539 GCA_022739635.1 Collinsella sp.
TCCACGTACAGCGTCACATGGATGCAGCTCGGAGCCTCGTCGATAGCGTCAAACTCATTCTCGTAGCCCTGCTCATCCATAAAAACGACGCGGCGCACCAGCGCCGCGTCTTCAAAGCATCCCGTCTTAAGTTGGATATCCATGGCTGCCCCTTCATTCAATGCGAACGTTAGGGACAGATTTTAGCGAAAATGAGCTCCGCGCACGCTGAACTTCGCGCGAGCCTTTGCCAGGCAGTCATAATGACCCACGTTATGGGCATCGCTCGCGATAAAGCTGTACAGGTTCTGATCGAACAGGCGCTGCGCGGGCTTTTTCTCGCGACCGAAACGACCGCCGGCAATAAAGTCCGCCGAAGCCTGCAGCTTGCAGCCCATATCGACCAGGCGCTCCGCCACGCTTACATCCTTTTGAACCGCACGATAGCGCTCAGGATGAGCGATGATCACCTGGTAGCCACGGCACTGCAAATCGTAAATCGTGTTCTCGTACTCTCTAAACGCATACGCATCTGCATGAGTCGAAAGCTCGAGCAGAAACTCGTTGGTCCCATCGAAATGCAAGTGCTCCGCGGCATCAATACCAAGCTCGACAAGCTTACGATGGTTGACCTCAAAGCCCATCTGGAGCGGAAAACCATCGGCGTTATCACGCAGCAGCTCATAGGCATCCCACATTTTGTCGTAATCAAAATAAGGGTCACGACAGTGCGGAGTGCAAACGATTCTGGTAACACCGGCCCGCTTGGCAGCCTCGAGCATCGCCAGGCTCTCATCGAGATCGGCGGCGCCGTCGTCTACACCCGGCAAGATATGGCAATGAATGTCACGCATAGATCGGCCTTAATCAGCTAAACGTTTGCTCGGTTGGTGAAGATGCCCTTTTTGGAAGCACCCTGATCGTCAGAGCCCTTCTTTACCTTCTTACCATCCTTGGTGTAGTAAGAATAGTAGTACTCGCTGGTCTCGGTCTCGCAATAATTCATAACGGTACCGATAAGCTTGACCCTCTCGGACTTCTTAAGCTGGCCGATAGCGTTGAGTGCTTCCTCGCGCTTGGTAAAGTCCTCGCGCACCACGAACAGCGTACCGTCGGTCAGGCTGGCGATCTCGGCAGCATCGATGAAGGTGCCGACCGGAGGAGCGTCGAAGATAACGTACTGGAACTTAGCAGACAGCGCCTTTACCAGCTTGGAAAAACGATGGGAGACGATGATGTCGGCAGGATTGGGAATGTGCGGCTCGGCATCGAGGAAGTAGAAGTTCTTCTGACCCGTCTCGACGATCGCCTGGTCGATGGAAATCTGCTCGGACAGGACCGCGTAGAGTCCGCCGCGCGAACGAACGCCGAGCATATCGGAAAGGGACCTGCGGCGCATATCGGCCTCGACCAGGAGCACGGACTTGCCGCTCGTGGCGATAGCCTGAGCAAGGTTGATGGAAACCGTAGACTTGCCCTCGTTGGGAATCGAGGACGTAACGGTGATGGTGCGAATGGGATCGTCCACGCTCGCAAAGCGGATGTTGGCCAGAAGGGTCT
>JAIIUG010000049.1:0-16111 GCA_022739635.1 Collinsella sp.
CGCGACTTTAACTACGAGCTGCGCCATCGCGGCCGCAAGACCGAGTGCGAGATCGACGCCAACGGCGTGCTGACCGGCACGTCCAAGAAGGTCTACCGCGGCACCATCGACCTCGTGCACGGCTGCAAGGGCGCAACCGGCACCGAGCGCGAGACGGTGCTCTTGGCCAACAAGGGCGTCGACAACAAGACTGTCCCCGTCATCCTGTGCGACGAGGATGACGTCGCCGGCAACCACGGTGCCACCATCGGCCACGTCCGCGACGAGCAGTTGTTCTACCTCGCCTGCCGCGGCCTTGACCAAAACGCCGCCGAGGATCTGTTCATCCGCGCCAAGCTGGAGGACGCCGCGCTTTCCGCCACCGATGAGCGCACCCGCGCCGCCGTCGTCCGTCTGGGCAATAACCTGATCGATAACTTTGAAGAGGAGCTCGCATGATCGACACCGAGCACGTTAAATGCGATACCTGCACAGCACCGGAGCCTATGGTGCTCGACGCCAGCGACGAGGCTTCGCGCGGCTGGCCTACCATCGACATCGAGACCAACCCCTACAAGGGCCAGTTCCCGCTGTTCCAGCAGCACCCCGAGATCGCCTTCCTCGATAGCGCCGCCACCGCACAGCGCCCCGCCTACGTGCTCGACGCCGAACGCGACTTCTATCAGCGCATGAACGCCAACCCCCTGCGCGGCCTGTACTCGCTGTCCGTCGAGGCCACCGAGGCTATCGCGAAGGTTCGCCAGCAGATCGCCGACCTCATCGGCGCCGCCCAGGCCAACGAAGTCGTCTTCACCCGCAACACCAGCGAGTCGCTCAACCTGGTCGCCAAGAGCTTTGCACCCACGGTGCTGGAGCCCGGCGACGAGGTCGTCATCACCATCATGGAGCACCACTCCAACCTGATCCCGTGGCAGCAGGTCTGCCGCGAGACCGGTGCCAAGCTCGTCTACCTCTACCCCACCAAGACCGGCCAGCTCACGACCGATGAGGTTCTGTCCAAGGTGGGTCCCAAGACCAAGATTCTGGCCGTGGGTCAGGTCTCTAACGTGCTGGGCGTCGAGAACCCGGTCAAGAACCTCGGCAAGCTCGTGCACAAGTATGGCGGCTATCTGGTCGTCGACGGCGCGCAGTCGCTGCCGCATATGCCGGTCAACGTAGCCGATCTGGGCGCCGACTTCTTTGCCTTTAGCGCGCACAAGGCCATGGGCCCCATGGGCATCGGCGTGCTGTGGGGCAAGATGGACCTGCTCAACGCCATGCCGCCCATGCTCACCGGCGGCGAGATGATCGATTCGGTCACCGAGCAGGACGCCGTCTGGGCGCCCGTCCCCGAGAAGTTCGAGGCCGGCACGCAGGACGCCGCCGGCATCTTCGCCACGGGCGCAGCGCTTGACTACCTCGTCAACACGGTGGGCTACGAAAACATCCAGGCACGCGAGCAGGCACTCGTCCACTACCTGATGGGCGAGCTCATGCAGCTCGACTTTGTCCAGATCATCGGCTCCATCTATTGGGATAACCACCATGGCGTCGTGAGCTTTAACGTCCGCGGCATCCACCCGCACGACGTGGCGAGCATCATGGACATGGACGGAGTCTGCATCCGCGCCGGCCACCACTGCGCGCAGCCGCTGCTCACCTGGCTGGGCGTCGAGAACCTCGCCTGCTGCCGCGCCAGCGTGGCCTTCTACAACGACAAGGCCGATATCGACAAGTTCATCGCCGGTCTGCATCACGTTTGGAGCACGTTCAATGGGTAACCTCTACACCTCCACAACGTTCATGGAGCACAACTCGCACCCCGACTATAAGTACGAGATGGACGCTCCCACGCACGAGCATGACGGCATCAACCCCAGCTGCGGCGACGAGCTCACCTTGCAGCTGCGCGTCGAGAACGGCGTGATCGAGGAGGCCTCGTTTATCGGCCACGGCTGCGCCATCAGTCAGGCCAGCGCCGATATCATGGCCGACCTCATCACCGGCGAGACGGTCGAAGAGGCACGCCGCCTGGCCGGGCTCTTCCTCGCCATGATCCGCGGCGAGCAACTCTCCGAGGAGGACCTGGAAGACCTGGACGAGGCCGCCCAGCTCCAGGACATCTCGCACATGCCCGCCCGCGTCAAGTGCGCCGAGCTCGCCTGGCGCACCCTCGACGGCATGCTCGAGGGGCAAGCTAGCCAGTAGCGGATGACCCAGATCAAAGGGTTTGATTGCCGAGCCGCCCAATACGGGTGGCTCGGCTTTTTCATAACGCCTCGGACACACAAGGTCCGCGCACCCGGCGCCCCGTCTGTCATTTATCACACGGCCAACCGCGAACACGAGCGTTTTTCCCCAGTACAAAAAGCTTGGGGCAGGGCCACGGGCACTCTAAACAAAGTGCCAAGCCCCGTCCTGCTGAGCTTCGGCACGCCTCGCGCCTGCCGCAGAAGGGTCCCCTAGGGTGCGGCGTGCATTTTTGCGAGTATTCAGCACGCCAAGCCGTGTGTATACGCATCGGAAGCGTTAATCAACATCTCAAGTCGCCTTTATATAGCGATTTAGAACAAGCATCGAGGTCTCAAGGGGCGCAAACATGAGCTTCGGAGGCTCATCGGTAGGCACAAATAGCTTCTGAGCCCATATGTTTCAAGATACCGACGGTGCCGACAGTACCACGATGCAGAATACTCCGCTTTTTGCACGGAGTAGACAGGGGTAGGCACAGGCAAAACAGAACTAAACCGTTATTTTATGCATGAAGGCGACCGTTCTATGCAAATCTAGATGCGCAGTTACCGTACCAAGCTTTTAGAACAAAGGCTGTGGCGTATGGGCGACCCCGGCTGCGGTGCACAGGCGGCCCTACACCACGTTTCCACCAGTCAGCACCGCCGCTGGCGCACGGGCGCGCACAATGCGAGAAACGGTACTTTTGCCAATACCCGTATACCGCTCAATCTGACGCACCGTAAATCCGGCATCATGCAATCCAAGAATAACGATATTGCGCTGCGCCGACGATGCGGCTTTAACCTCGTGGAGCGGAACCCCGAGACCCTTCGCCAGCTTTTCGGCAAAGGCGTGCCGCTCCCACTCCGCCTCTTCCAGATCGGGCATCGCAGGCTCGCAGGCATCGGGCTTCGAAAGCGAATAGGCAATAAAGGCCTCGGCAGAACCAAAAAGCTCAAGCACGCAAGACGGGTCGGAAAATCCCCTCGTCATATCGTTGTCATAGGCCCGTAGATACTCGACAAAGCTGCTCCACGGATAACGCTCAACTAGGCTAATACCCGCCCCCTGCGGATTAGTATGCACGTAGCGAATAGCCTCCATCACCTGCCGGTCAGTATCGAGCGAGCGGCGCTCAAAACGTTCACGAAATAGGCAGCCCGAACGCCCAGTGCGCTTATTGAACCGACGAGCATACGTCAACAGCAGCCGCTGCATGGCTGCGCTCATTTCGTCCTCGTAATCCAAAAGCACCAGATCCACGCAGTCGCTCATGAGACACCACGCCACAATCGTCACCTGGGCCTCGCGGCCGCACTCGCGCATCAGCTCCAAAAACGCCCACCGGTCTTCATCGCCCTCAAAAATGAGCTGCCTGCCCGTGCCGCGTGCACACACATGGTAAAAGCCGGTAACCGTTCTCCAAACGCGCTGCATGGCGCTCCCTTCGCCGGGATCTGCTTGCCATCCAATACAGCACGATTGAAGCGTGCCATCAAAACATTCACGCAAAACAATACACTCGCGCGGCCAAAGGCAGTAAACAGGCGGCGAACGGCACCATTGCAACAGGTCAGCCCCTACAACGCTTACAAGAGCTGACCAAAAGCTTGCCCAAGACGGACCCCCTCTACGGAAGTTCGCGACCACAGAACATAGAGTTAAACCGTTTCAATTAAAACTTCCGGACTTCTCGCTACGAAAACTGAGCCGTTCACCGAATATTCCGTGCATTTCGCGGTATTATAGGGGCTGCATGTCATGTCCCTTTCGAAGGGTCGCCCGGCAATCGCCAGCCACGACCCCCAGACGGGACGCCAACACGATAGAGAGGAGAGGCATGCAGTACTCACAGGAAGTGGAGAACATGTGCCCCGTTGCCAAGGGTGCATACCACGGCCCCGCACCCATCCCCGAGGAGGGCAAGTGGGTCCAGGCTAAGGAGATTTCCGACATCTCCGGTCTTACGCACGGTGTGGGTTGGTGCGCACCTCAGCAGGGCGCCTGCAAGCTCACGCTGAACGTCAAGGACGGCATCATCGAGGAGGCCCTCGTTGAGACCATCGGCTGCTCGGGCATGACCCACTCTGCCGCCATGGCTTCCGAGATCCTTCCCGGTAAGACCATCCTCGAGGCCCTCAACACCGACCTCGTCTGCGACGCCATCAACGTTGCTATGCGCGAGATCTTCCTGCAGATCGTTTACGGCCGCAGCCAGACCGCGTTCTCCGAGGGCGGCCTGCCCGTGGGCGCCTCCCTCGACGACCTCGGCAAGGGCCTTCGCTCTCAGGTCGGCACCATGTTCGGCACCAAGGCCAAGGGCGCTCGTTACCTCGAGCTCGCCCAGGGCTACGTCACCCGCATGGCTCTCAACGACAAGAACGAGATTATCGCATTCGAGTTCCTGAACCTCGGCAAGTTCACCGACGCCGTCAAGGCCGGCAAGACTCCCGAGGAGGCCATCGCTGGCGCTATGGGCCACTATGGTCAGTGGGAGAACGCTGCCAAGTACATCGACCCGCGCACCGACGAGGAGACTCACTCCGTCGCCAGCGTGTTCCCGGTTCACGAGTAGAAAGGGAGGGAAATAACTATGACTGTTACGTTCGAAGGTTACGAGCGCCGCGCTGACAAGATCAACAAGTGCCTCGCCGACAACGGCATCGCCTCCCTCGAGGAAGCTCTGCAGATCTGCACCGACAAGGGCTTCAACCCGCGTGAGATCGTCAACAACACCCAGTCCATCGCCTTCCAGAACGCCGAGTGGGCTTACACCCTCGGTTGCGCTCTCGCTGTCAAGCGTGGCGCCAAGTCTGCTTCTGAGGCTGCTGCCATCATCGGCGAGGGCATCCAGGCCTTCACCGTTCCCGGCTCCGTCGCCGAGGACCGCAAGGTCGGTCTGGGCCACGGCAACCTGGGCGCTATGCTGCTCTCCGACGACACCGAGTGCTTCGCCTTCCTGGCCGGCCACGAGTCCTTCGCTGCCGCTGAGGGCGCTATCGGCCTGGCTCTGAACGCCAACAAGGCTCGCAAGAAGCCGCTGCGCGTTATCCTCAACGGTCTGGGCAAGGATGCTGCTCAGATCATCGCCCGCATCAACGGCTTCACCTACGTGAAGACCCAGTTCGACTACTACACGGGCGAGCTCAAGGTCGTCGAGACCATCCCCTACTCCGATGGTCCCCGCGCTGCCGTTAACTGCTACGGCTCCGACGACGTCCGCGAGGGCGTTGCCATCATGTGGCACGAGAACGTCGACATCTCGATCACCGGTAACTCCACCAACCCCACGCGCTTCCAGCACCCCGTCGCTGGCACCTACAAGAAGGAGCGCCTCGAGGCTGGCAAGAAGTACTTCTCCGTCGCTTCTGGTGGCGGCACTGGCCGTACCCTGCACCCGGACAACATGGGCGCCGGCCCTGCCTCTTACGGCATGACCGACACCATGGGCCGTATGCACTCCGACGCCCAGTTCGCCGGTTCTTCCTCCGTGCCTGCGCACGTCGACATGATGGGTCTCATCGGCATGGGCAACAACCCCATGGTCGGTGCCACCGTCGCCTGCGCTGTCGCCGTCGAGGAGGCCCTCAAGGCCTAATCGCGCCCGCGCGATGCTCATATAGTTGAGCTTTGGAGCCGCTATCCACCCGGGTAGCGGCTCTTTTTGTTTGCACTGTCGCAGGGTAGCCAATGCCGATATATCAGTTGGGGCGAAATACGAGATGTAATGAGATGGAGCGTCAGAGCGTCCATGACGCCCACCTGCCATATTCGCCCTTTACCGATTTGCCGAGTCTTTGCGATACCTTTACCGATTACTCGTGCGACAATGCGCCGGACGAGAAAGGAATCCGATGGAATCGACTGATGTACTGGTAATTGGATCTGGCATTGCGGGCCTTTGCGCCGCCATCGAAGCGGCGCGCGCGGGCGCGACCGTCACTGTGGCAAGCGCCGGTAAAACTATGAGCGGATCGAGCTTTTTCCCGGGAACCTGGGGTCTCGGCCTTATTGGCCCCTTCGACGAAGACGACGAACGGGACCTCATCGACACTATCCAGGCCGTGGGCTGCGGCGTTGCCGACCCCGAGCTCGTCCAGACGTTCGTCCACGGCATTCCTCAGGCCATCCAATGGCTCGAGCAGGATCTGGGTGTTGAGCTCCAGCGTCCGCAAAGCGCCGAGAGCGCCCAGCAAAAGCAATTTATCCCCTGCTTCGACCACAAGACGCGTATGTGGCGCGGCCTCACCCGCAAGCCCCTTGAGGACGCGTGTACGGCCCAGATCGAGTCTCTCGGCATTCGCCTGCTCCCCCGCCACGAGCTTATAGACCTTGTTGAAGATAAGGACGGAAAAGTTATCGGCGCCACGCTCTACGATCGCGCAAATGAGCATCTCGTGCCCATGGCAGCTAAGGCCACTATCATTGCTGCGGGCGGCACCGGCGGCCTATTCGAGCGAAGCCTCACTTCCGCCGATGTGCTCAGCTCCTCGCAGGCCATCGCACTGGTGCACGGTGCGTCCCTTACTAATATAGAGTTCATGCAGATGATGCCGGGCTTCATCGAGCCCAAGCGCAACCTGGTCTTTAACGAGAAGACCTGGCGCTACGTCACATTTGACCAACCGGTCGATATTGCCGACGGCAAGCTGGACGACCTGCTCGATGAGCGCTCTGGATATGGTCCCTTCACGTCACGCTTGGCCTCCCGCGCCATCGACCTCGCCATAGATCAGGCAGGCGCAGAGGGTCTCGCGCTCCACTACGATTTCCCCCGCGAGGACGTCCCCGAGTTTGTGCAGACCTTTGCCACCTGGCTACAAGAGGAGCACGGCATCGCGCCAACTGACGAGATGCGCGTGGCGATGTATGCCCACGCCGCCAACGGCGGTATCAAAATCGACAAGACCGCGTACACGGGCGTTAAGGGCCTCTACGCCTGCGGCGAGGCAACAGGCGGCATGCACGGGGCCGACCGCATCGGCGGCTTGTCGAGTGCCAATGGCATCGTATTCGGGTGCATCGCGGGCGCATCGGCAGCCCAGGCAGCACAGAATGCACCTGAGGCAGCCCTGAAAGCGGATATCGCCCTCCCCCAGTACGGCATTGCCGCAACAGATGCCGAACGCCTGACACGCAGCCTTAAGCACACGATGAGTACCTATTGCATGATCAACCGCACCGAGACGGGCCTATCCAAGGCACTACACGAGCTTGAGAGCTTGAAGACGGAGGCAACGACCTTGAGCACACAGAAAGCTCAGGACAGCGAAATCGCAGCCCTCGCCCGCCTGCAATCGCAGATTCAGCTGGCAACGGAGATGGTCAAAGCCATGCGCAAGCGGACCGAAAGCTTGGGTTCGCACTATCGCGCAGACTAAATCGATTCTCGCTTTGAGTTTGATCACAACTTCTCAACATGCATCGAGCTCCGTAAGCATGATTCCCCTAAGGAGAACACGCTTACGGAGCTTTAGCCGTGTTTTCCCTAAGGGAATCACAGCGCAGAATTCTCAGCTCCGAGCCCTTTCGGGTTCGACACCATGTGAGGTCAATAAAAAAGCGACCGGCCGAAGCCAGTCGCTTTAACATGCTTTGGTGGGCCGTCAGGGGGTCAGCCTGCTGCGCAGGCGGCCGCTGCGGCGCTAAAGCGCCTTGCGCGCTGCGCTGGTAAATGCTTACGCATTTCCTCAGCTCCGCGCCCTTTCGGGTTCGACCCAGTGCGAGGTTAATAAAAAAGCGACCAGCCGAAGCCAGTCGCTTTAACATGCTTTGGGTGGGCCGTCAGGGGTTCGAACCCTGGACCTTGGGATTAAGAGTCCCCTGCTCTACCAACTGAGCTAACGACCCAAAGCTAAAGTCCGTTGTGGCGGACTTTAGAGGAGATATCGTGTGGTGGGCCGTCAGGGGGTCGAACCCTGGACCTTGGGATTAAGAGTCCCCTGCTCTACCAACTGAGCTAACGACCCGATATCAACACGAAGCAAGAACTGGGGTGGGTAAAGGGACTCGAACCCTCGACCTACGGGACCACAACCCGTCGCTCTAGCCAACTGAGCTACACCCACCGTGTCCTGTGCGCTTCGCGCTCGACTATTATTGCAAGGAACGCCACGCGATGCAAGCCCCAATTTTCAAGAATTTTGAAAAGAGTTTTTCGAGCGCGTTTCGAGCAATTCCCACCGGTTTCATAGGAGTAAACTTGCCCCACTGCAAATGCTCGAAAGGACAAGCATGAAAGAACTCTCCAATCGCACGGCAACATTTACCGATTCGGTCATCCGCCGCATGACGCGCATCTCCAATAAGTACGGTGCCGTCAACCTCTCGCAGGGCTTCCCCGACTTCGATCCTCCGGCGCAGCTGCTCGAGAGCCTCAGCGCCATCGCTACCGACCCCAAGCCGCTCTATCACCAGTACTCCATCACTTGGGGCTCCCAGGCCATGCGCGAGGCGCTCGCCGCCAAGCAGGAGCACTTTATGGGCATGCCGATCAACCCCAACGAGAACATCGTAGTCACATGCGGCTCTACCGAGGCCATGATGGCCGCCATGATGACGGTTACGAACCCCGGAGACAAGGTCGTAATCTTCTCGCCGTTCTACGAGAACTACGGCGCCGACACGATCCTCTCGGGCGCTGAGCCCATCTATGTGCCGCTCAACCCGCCCACGTTCAGCTTCGAGCGCGAGGTCCTCGAGACGGCCTTCCGCGACAACGACCCCAAGGCCATCGTCCTGTGCAACCCGTCCAACCCCTGCGGCAAGGTCTTTACGCGCGAGGAGCTCACCTTTATCGCCGACCTCTGCAAAAAGTACGACGCCTACTGCATCACCGACGAGGTCTACGAGCACATCGTCTATGCGCCCCACGAGCATGTCTATATGGCCACGCTGCCCGGCATGTTCGAGCGCACCATCAGCTGCAGCTCGCTGTCCAAGACCTACTCCATCACCGGTTGGCGCCTGGGCTACACCATCTCCCCGGCCGAGATTACCGAGCGCATCAAGAAGGTCCACGACTTCCTCACGGTGGGCGCCGCCGCTCCCCTGCAGGAGGCCGTCGTCACCGCCCTCAATTTCGACGATAGCTATTACCAGGAGGTCCTCGACCTCTACACCGCCAAGCGCGACCTGTTCTGCCAGGGCCTCGATAGCATCGGCCTCACGCACAACGTGCCGCAGGGCGCCTACTACGTGATGATAGACATCTCAGAGTTTGGTTATGACAGCGACCTCGACTTCTGCGAGGATCTCGCCTCCAAGGTTGGCGTGGGCGCCGTGCCGGGCTCAAGTTTCTTCCGCGAGCCCGTCAACCACCTGATCCGTTTTCACTTTGCCAAGCGTGACGAAACGCTCAACGCCGCGCTCGAGAACCTCAAGTCCCTGCGAGATAAAATCAAACCGCGCGGGTAGAGACGGTCCAACAACTAAAAGCACCAAAGAAACCTCGCATCGTCCGTTGGGCTGCGAGGTTTCTTTTTATAGCGCTTTCTTAATTTTTTTAGGGCGCTATACTTTAGGAGTGAGGTAACTCGCCAAATAGAGAGGGACGCTATGGCAGGGCAACAGCTTATCGGAGCGCTCGAGGCCGGCGGCACCAAGATGGTGTGCGCCACGGGCTATGCGGACGGCACGGTCCTCGAACGCGAGCAGATCGCGACCACAACCCCGCAGGAGACCGTTGAGGCCGTCAACGCATGGTTTGCAGACAAGGGCATCGCCGCCCTGGGCATCGGCGCCTTTGGTCCCACCGCAGTCAACCCTGCCTCGCCACAGTATGGCAAGATTTTGGAGACGCCCAAGACCGCATGGCGCTACTTTGACCTGCTGGGCACCATCCAAAACGAGCTCAACGTCCCCTGCGGCTACGACACCGACGTCAACGTCGCCTGCCTGGGCGAGGTCACCTTTGGCTGCGCACAAGGCCTTACCGACGTGGTGTACCTGACCATCGGCACCGGCGTGGGCGCCGGCGTGCTCTCGGGCGGTCAGCTCGTTCATGGCATGATGCACCCCGAGGCCGGTCACATCCTGGTTACCCGAGACCCGCGTGACGCCATCGGCGAGCACAGCGGCTGCCCCTTTCACGACAATTGCTTGGAGGGCCTCATCGCCGGTCCTGGCGTCAAAAAGCGCTGGGGCGGTAAGTCCGCCGGCGAGATGGCCGACGACCCGGAGGCCATGGACCTGCTTGCCGGATACCTTGCGCAGGCGCTCATGACCTACACGCTGTGCTATGCCCCGCAGAAGATCATCATCGGCGGTGGCGTTGCCGATCACACCCCTATCGTGCCGCTCGCCCGCAAAAAGTGCGCCGAGATGCTCAACGGCTACATCGTCACGCCCGAGGTCAACGATATCGACACCTACATTGTCAACAATAGTCTCGAGGGCAAGCAGGGTATCATGGGCTGCCTGGCCCTGGGTGCTGCCGCGCTTCAGCAGTAGGCGCGCCAAAGGGGCGCCGCAACGTCCAGCAATCCCATCCTACGGGATGACGCCGCCACGCCCCGTATAAGCACCCAAACAAAGAAAGGCCGCCTAGGACCAAGCAACGTGTCCTAGGCGGCCTTTTTGGCACATATGAGCGATCGTAGAAGATATCGAAGCACAACGCCCGCCATCGCTCCGCAGCAGTCGATCATCACGTCGGTGATCATACCGGCGCGACCGGGCACAAAGAGCTGAATCGTCTCGTCAATCGAGGGAATCAGCAGCAAGAACACCGCCGTGGGAAGCAGTACGTCAAAGGTGCGACGGCCATCGACATCGAAAGCGTGCGTCGCCAGAATGCCGAGCACCATGTACTCGGTAAAATGCGCGCACTTGCGAACGACGAAGTTGGTCACCCACTCATACGGAAGCCCCATGCCGTGCAGAAAGCCGCGAACGGCCTCCATAATCGACAGGCTCAATGAACCGGACCCCGTGCCGGGAACCATCGAATTGCCCCAGATGAGCAGCACCATCAAGCAGGTCGCGACCGCCCATTTTCGATCGAGTTTAAGCATGCAGGAGTTATGCCTCCGCACAGAGCGGCTCAAAGCTGGCGGTGCCACCCTCGATAACGCTCAGATAGGCACGGCCCGTGCGCCTCACCGCTGCAGACTGCAGGCGGTCGATCTCCTCCTCGAGAATCTGATTGACACGCTCGTGGCGGCGATTCTCCATAACGCCGGCAGCGATGGCCTCGGCGCGCTCGATACCTTCGCGCGAGATGCGGGCGGTATCCTCGGGGAACACGGCGCTGTGTCGACCAACGTACGCGGGGGCAGCGGGCTGAGGAGCAGGCGTAAACACCGGAGCGGCAATGGGAGCAGGCTCGACGACCTCGTCCAAAATTGCGGCAGCGGCTGCCCACATGCCCTCGTGGCCCGAATAATCAGCCATGGGGACGTCTTCCTCGGAAGTCGCATCGACAGGCTCATCGGCAGCGACGGACTGGGACGCGGAGGCCGGGACATCGACCGGGGCGGCGACTACATACGGCATGTCGTTCGAGATGACCGGCTCGTCAAGGTCATCGAGATCGATAGCCGCAGCAGAGGCGTCGCTGATGATCGGCATGTTGGCAAGGTTCGCGTTGTACGGCACCGCCTCCGCCGCCTGCTGCTGCGCAGGAGCGCCCCACAGCGAGCTTTCGGCAGCACGACGGGCGGCAATAGTCTCCTCGTCGACGGCCAGCGGCTCGTCGGCGTAGGGGTCAACGGCAGTGGCGGCAGCCGGAGTCACGGGCACGGCAGTGTCATACGTAACGGATTGAGCCGTGGCGGCGTTGTTGGCGGCATTGGCCACCAGCGCCACAAAGGCGGCCGTGCTGCCCGCAGGGGCGGCATGAGAGCCCGAGACGGCGCGCGCAGCGGCAGCGATGTCATCGCGGTTATAGGAGCCGGTCTTACCGCCGTAGGTGAGTTCGTCGATAGCGACCTGGTAGACGTCGCGTGAGCGCGTGGGATCGCAACTGACCGGCGAATCGTCGTCGAGCATGCTATCGATCATGGACCAGGCGTCGGCCTCGCTCATGGCGTCTGCGGCACGGGCGATGGTGGGGACGCCATCGTCGGCACGACGGCGCTGGAAGGCACCGGTCAGGCCAGAGAAAACCGAAGAGGGCTGCGCGGCGTTTGCCTGAACGGCAGGAGCCGCAGCAGCAACGCCCTGAGGGGCAGCCCACTGCTGTTGGGCGGGCATCGAGGCGGTCTGGAACTCATCTTGATGCTGGTTGACGTTCGCAGCGCCACCCATGGCGTCGGGCTGGAACAGGCGCTCGGCATGCTGCGCGCGATATTCAGAAATGCCGAGCGAGGCGGCATAGATACCCACGCCCGCCACCGCACCCACGGCAAAGGGAACAGCGCCCGCGACGACCGTCTCATTCACCGACGAAAACGGCAGCGTGGCAGCATACATCACCACGGGAGCGGCAAGGCCGATTCCGCAGGAAAGTCCAGCAAGGACTGCTCGTTGTGTTGCATCAGAAGAAGCCATGAGCTCTCCCCATCTTCCAGCACCCAAATCGCATCATTCAGTTGGCTGCGCGAGAGAAGATGAAGCGGGGCTATGCCCCAAAGCAACGGTATGTGGTTCGTTTCATCTGCGTTTTCCGTCGCGAAGCTTAACAGCTATTATGCGAAACCCCCTTGGGGATTGCAAGCGACGAAGCGGGATTGAAACGGGAAAATCGCTGCTTGCCGGTCGTGAGGTCAATAATCGCTGGCGAGCGGCTATACGAAAAGGGCCAGGATCTAAACCCGGCCCTTCTGGCATATCTATGGTTGTTGTCGCGTGCAGCGAGCGACTTAGAACGTCTGCTCGTAATCGCTGTGCTTCTTTGCCGAACGCACCAGGAACTCCTGGTTGGTATTAGTGCCCTTGAGGCCCTTGATAAACGATGCGGCCGCGCGCTCGGTATTGTTCATGCCGGCGAGGATACGGCGCAGGCCAAAAACAAACGGGCGCATCTGCTCGTCGACCAGCAGGTCCTCGTTGCGCGTGCCCGAGGCAACGGGATCGATGGCCGGGAAGATACGGCGATCGGCCAGGTCGCGGTCGAGCTTGAGCTCCATGTTGCCGGTACCCTTGAACTCCTCAAAGATGACCTCGTCCATCTTGGAGCCGGTATCGATGAGGGCGGACGCCAAGATGGTAAGCGAGCCGCCGTTCTCGATGTTGCGGGCAGCGCCCAAGAAACGCTTGGGCGGATACAGGGCCGCCGAATCGACGCCGCCCGACAGGATACGGCCCGAGGCGGGAGCGGCCAGGTTGTAGGCGCGGGCAAGGCGCGTGATGGAGTCGAGCACCACCACGACATCGCCACCCAGTTCCACGATGCGTTTGGCACGCTCGATCACGAGCTCTGCCACGCGAGTATGGTTGTCGGCGGGCATATCGAAGGTCGAGGCCACGACCTCGCCCTTGATGGAGCGCTGCATGTCAGTGACCTCTTCGGGGCGCTCGTCGACGAGCAGGCAGATGAGGTGCACCTCGGGATTGTTGATCGAGATAGACTGGCAGATCTTCTTGAGGATCGTGGTCTTGCCGGCTTTTGGTGGCGACACGATCAGGCCACGCTGGCCCTTGCCGATCGGCGACACGATGTCGATGGCGCGACCGGTGATGGAATCCTTGCCGTGCTCCATGCGCAGCGTCTCATTGGGATAGACCGGGGTAAGGTCGCCGAACTTGGGGCGATTGCGGATCTGCTCGGGATCAAGACCATTGACGGTCGTGATCTTGGCGAGGCCGGCGCGCTTGTCGCCGCCACGTGAGGGTCGCAGCGAGCCCTCGATCACATCACCCGTGCGCAGACGTGCGGAGCGGATGAGGTAGGCGGGCACGAAGGCGTCGTCGCTGGACTTCATGTAGCCGTGGGCATGGATGATGCCGGAGCTGTCCGGTCGAATCTGCAGGATGCCCTTGATGTCGCGGAAACCCTCGGCCTTCGCAGCGGTGGTGTAAATCTCTTCGACGAGCTCGGCCTTCTTCTTGCCGGTCGTCTCGATCTCGAACTCCTTGGCCTTTTCGCGCAGCTCGGCGACCTTCATGGCCGCGAGTTCCTCACGCGAAAGCGTAGGCTCGGTCGGGGCGGCGTTGCGCTCCTTGTTGCGCTGCTTGCGATCGCGCTGACGGTTACGGCGGTCGTTGTTGCGCTCGTCTTTGCGCTCGTTGCGTTCGTCGTTGCGCTTGTGCTGACGACGGTTGGGGCGGGCGTTCTCGTCGGTCTCGGCGGTCGTGGCGCCCTCGGCCGCCGGAGTTGCGGCGTCGGTGTCGGCCGGGACTTTATTATCGGCCTTGGTATCGGCATCGGCATTGGGCTCGGCATCGGCCTGCTGCTCGGCGGCCTTAGCCTTTGCAGACTTCTTGCGCGTACGCTTGGGCTTCTCGGCTGCCGGCTGACCGGCGTTCTCGGCATCGGGAGCGGAGTCAACGGTTGTCTCGGCGACCTCGTTGCCGGAATCCTCGGGCGCGTCCTTTTTCGAACCCTTGGCCTTTGACGAGCGCTTAGCGGCCGTGCGACGGCTGCGGCCGGGGCGAACATCGGCGGGCTCGCCCTCGGCGGGCGCGCCGGCCTCGGTGGCAGCGGCTCCCTGGACAGGAGCGTCGGCAACGGGCGCGGGCGCGGCGGTCATCGCGGCGTCCTGCGCTGCGGCTGCTGCAGCGGCAGCGGCAGCCTTCTCGGCCTCGACGAAGGCCTTGGGCTTGCGGCCGCGACGGTGCGGACGAAGAGCAGGATCGACAACGGGAACCTCGTTGGCCTCGGCAGGTGCTGCAGGCTCAGAGGGCTGCGCACCCTCCCCTACCGCAGAACGAGCCGGAGCTTCACCGGACTCTTGAGCCGCCTGCTCAGCATCCAGCTGCGACTTGGCCGCACGACGACGCGTGCGCGGAGCCGGCTTCTCGGTCGGCTGCCCCGCGACAGGGGTCTCGGTGGCCGTATTCGCCTCGAATACGGCCGGAGCCACCAGCTCGGTCAGAGCTGCGGCCTCAAGCTCGGCAGCACGGCGACGGGCGCGCACAACCTGAGCCTCGCTGATTTGTGCCAGCGCGCGGGCCTGTGCAACCTCATCGGAAATGGGGGCCGAGGCATCGGCGGCAACGGGTCGCTTCGCGCGCGTGACACGCGTCGTGCGACGCTTGGGCTTTGCAGCCTCCTCGCCGTCAGCGGCGGGCTTAGGCGCACGGCGTGTGCGCTTGGGCTTTACGGGCGCGGCATCCTCTTCGGCCGCAGGGGCAACTCCCTCGCCAGCAGCAGGCGCGACCTTCTCAGCCGATGCGGGCGCAGACGTCGAAGCGGCCCTGGGGGCATCAGGAACCGATGCCTGCGCCGGTGCAGGCATCGCGACCTGGTCCGACGCAACCGGTGCAGCGGGAGCGGTTTGCGCCGTCGTTATTTCGTTTTCTTGCTGTTGATCAGACACAGTGTTTGCTCAACTTTCTTTTCAAGCCCTGTGATCACATGCTCCCTGCATATACCTTCAGGGCGGCTAACAGTCTAGCTCCGTCGAGTGAGCGACGGGCATCATTGATCTGTATCGAGATGATTGCGTCATACACGCAGCGTTAGTGTAACACAACCGCAACCACCTGCAACTTAGTCATTGGAGACGTTCTTAAACGGCTAGTCAAAAGGGACACTCTTCCTCAAAAGCGTCTTGATCAAAAGCGCCTTGAAATGTCGCGCCAGAGGAGCGAAGCCGTGGCATCCGGAATGGCTGCGCCGCGAATCGCGCCCATCTACTACATTTGCCCCCGGGCGTCTGACCATACCCTTGTTTTTTCAAAAACAACGAGTCTGCTACCTGCACTGATAATTGTTCTCGGGGGAAGCGGGCACTGCGGGGCGCGGCAACGGCGCGCGATTTCCGCGTCGCAGCGCTACCCTGATGCTGAATGC
>JAIIUG010000183.1:0-1498 GCA_022739635.1 Collinsella sp.
GTGATCGCGATTATCGCCATCGTCGCATTTAAGGGCAAGGTCCAAGATCTATGGAACGCTATCAGCGAGGGCATCAACAGCCTGTAGAGGGCGAGCGCCCCATCGGGATGCTGCTGGTGTTTGCTTGCCTGACCGTGGCGATAGCGGCGGTGCTTTGGGGGCTTAACGCCGCGCGGCAGCAGCGTCCTGGGACCGCCTCCGATTTGGGCTCAGATTCGGCAGTGGCATCTCAAAAAGATGAGATGCGAGATGCGGACGATTCGGATGTCGCTGTCACGGCGCAAACCTTTCTGCGGACGCTCGACAAGCGGTCTGGCACTGCGACGGATTCGCCTGAGGGCAACGCGATTGCGGTCCGGCTTGCATGGTCCGAGGACCGACCGATGACCGAAGCGGCGGCGGATATGCTGCGTTCCTATCGCGAGGTACCCACGGCGCAACTTGCTCTGAGCGGCTATCTCGACATCAAGGGAAACGTGTGGGGCGCCATCGTGCGTGACGGACGCGGCTGGGTCGATATGGTGACGGTTGCCGCGGATGCTGGTGATACTTCGTGTCGCCTGCGCGCCGTGCGCCTGGTTCCGCAAACAATAAGCTCAAAGGAGGGGTCGTGAAATGCATGGCGTTCTGCGTGAAGAGGTTGCCCAAGCGACTGTGGAATACGCCATCGTCACGGTGGCGCTGTTATCGATCGTGCTGGCGATTGCGGGGCTTTGGCGTGCTGGCACTGATGGGCGCTTGGCGGCGCTGGTCGAGCGGGCGGCGTCTCACGGCGTCACCTCGACATCGGTTGTCGACGCTGCTGCGGGTGCTAAGGACATCGCGCTGTATTGATATCGCGCGCGAGGACTGGGCGCAGTCTACGGTCGAGGCCGCTTTTTTGCTGCCGACGTTTCTGACACTCATCCTTCTCGCGCTGCAACCGGTGTGTCTGCTCTATACGCGCGCGGTCATGGAGTCTGCCGCCGCCGAGACCGCGCGGCTCATGACCACGACGGCGGCGGAGGACGACGATCTTAAGGAGTTCACCCGCCGCCGACTTGCCGCAGTGCCCAACGTCTCGATCTTTCATGCCGGCGGGCCGTTGTCGTGGGATATCGAGCTTGGCCGGGCCGGTGCGGGTGGCGTCTCGTCCGTGTCCGTTTCCGGCGAGGTCAAGCCGTTGCCTGTGATCGGTGCGTTTGCGCAGGCTATGGGTGGTACCGCCGAGGGCGGCTACGTTGAGCTCAAGGTCGATGTCTCGTATCGATCGCGTCCCGAATGGCTGGAGGGAGATTATGATTCGTGGATTGCTGCATGGGATTAAGCGTTTCTGGTCTAGACGCGTTTTGACGCACCGTCCGAGCTGCCATCGCAAGCGAGGCGGCTTTATGGGTCGAGCCGGTGTCGATCTGTTTATCGAAGACGGCGCCTATACCACGCTTTCTTCTGCCGTGGTCATCCTAGTGGTGCTCACATTGTTGTTTTCGTCGACCGCGGCGATATGGAGCATGTCGCG
>JAIIUG010000184.1:0-1477 GCA_022739635.1 Collinsella sp.
GAGGGCAAATGTAATATGCACCTATCGGAAATCTGGCATAGCAAGAAAAACGACTGTCGCTTATCCCGAACTCAGGTATCATGTGTACCGCAGCTTATGAGATGAAGCGGCTCGGCTTGGCGAACAAGCCGATGATACTCGCTCTCAAAGCCAACGTGCAGGAGATAGCACAGACCTTCCAAACGGCTTACCCGAACGCCAAGCTGCTCTATCCGGGGAAGAACGACTTCACCCCCGACAAGCGGCAGCGGATTTTCCACGACATCAAGAACAACAACTGGGACTGCATTGTCCTCACGCACGACCAGTTCGGCATGATACCGCAGTCGGAAGAGATACAGCAGAAAATCCTTCAGGACGAACTGGACAGCGTGGAAGAGAACTTGGAAGTTCTGCGTCAGCAGGGACGCAGCATCTCCCGTGCGATGGAGAAAGGGCTTGTCAAGCGGCAGATGAACTTACAGGCTAAGCTGGATGAAATCAAGTTCAAGATAGAGAACCGAAAGGACGATATAGTGGATTTCAAGACAATGGGTATAGACCATCTTTTCGTGGACGAGTCGCATACGTTCAAAAATCTGATGTTCAACACCCGCCACGACCGTGTGGCTGGATTGGGCAACTCGGAAGGGAGTCAGAAAGCCCTGAACATGCTCTTTGCCATCCGTACCATACAGGAGCGCACGGGCAAGGACTTGGGGGCTACGTTTCTTTCCGGCACGACCATCAGCAACAGTCTTACGGAGCTGTATCTGCTATTCAAGTACCTTCGT
This sequence comes from Collinsella sp., assembly GCA_022739635.1. GTDB lineage: Bacteria > Actinomycetota > Coriobacteriia > Coriobacteriales > Coriobacteriaceae > Collinsella. The sequence continues at coordinate 774 of JAIIUG010000184.1, forward strand.
CCGAAGGAGCTGGAACGGCAGGACATCCGTTGTTTCGACGCTTGGGCGGCTATCTTCGCCAAGAAGACGACCGACTTCGAGTTCAACGTGACAAACAACGTGGTGCAGAAGGAGCGTTTCCGCTACTTCATCAAAGTGCCGGAGCTTGCCGCCTTTTACAACGAAATCACCGACTACCGCACGGCGGAGGATGTGGGTGTGGACCGTCCGCACAAGAACGAGATACTGCACCACATACCGCCTACGCCCGATCAGGAGTATTTCATCAAGCAGCTGATGGAGTTTGCCAAGACGGGCGACGCCACGCTGTTAGGCAGGTTGCCCCTGTCGGAAACGGAGGAAAAAGCAAAAATGCTCATCGCCACCGACTACGCGAGGAAGATGGCTCTGGATATGCGCATGATAGACCCGGATTACGAGGACCACCCCGACAACAAGGCGAGCCACTGCGCCAAGATGATAGCGGAGTATTACCATAAATACGACGCGCATAAGGGAACGCAGTTCGTTTTCTCGGATTTGGGGACATACCAGCCGGGCGACGGGTGGAACGTGTACAGCGAGATAAAGCGGAAGCTGACGGAGGATTACGGCATACCGGCAAGCGAGGTGCGTTTCATTCAGGAGTGCAAGACCGAAAAGGCACGCAAAGCGGTGATAGACGCCATGAACGCCGGGACGGTGCGTGTGCTGTTCGGCTCCAC
>JAIIUG010000050.1:0-15712 GCA_022739635.1 Collinsella sp.
CCTAAGCGGCAATCTGACGTTCAATCGTCGGGCATGACCAGAAGGTCAATGCCCTCCTCTTTCACGTCACCTTGCTCGCTTAGGGGCGTTTTCGCTGACTTCGCCAAAACATTGGCGTTGCCGTGGTTCAACCTGCCAAAAAGGGACAGGTTTATTTTGGCAGGTTTTATCTGGGCAAACGTTGCTGGCGCAATGGGGACTGGTTTATATGCACCAAGTTGGTGCAAAGTAGCCTGACCCCTTTGCACCAAAAAGTTGCGGTGAGATAGTGCTTGAATTGGCCTTTTTGAGGGCTAAACAGGAACTATCTCACCGCAACTGCGTTGGGGCTTTTTTGGCAATCGGCTTACTTGCTCGCGAACAACCAGATTGCGATGATCACCAGGATTGCGGCGATGATGCAGACGATGGCCCCGGTGAATTTGACACGTGAGTCGCGGGTTCGCTTGCGCACGTCGTCTTCGGCGGCCTCGAGTTGGGCAACTTCGCGCTCGGTCTCGGTATGCTCGGCCTTGTCGCGTGCCAAGGACCCGGCGAGCGATTCGGTGATTTCGGGATGGTCATGCACCTCGGTCGCCTGCTCGATAATCGACTGCGCATGCGCGGCATCTGCCCGGGCGTTTGCGATGGCCTGCTCTTGCTCGCGGCGTGCCTTGTCCTGCGCGGTGATCATTTCGCGCAGCTCGCGCTGACGCGTCGCGGCGGCAGTTTTTGCGGACTGCAGCTCGTCGCGCGCGGCATCTGCCTCGGCCGTTACGGCCTGGTGCGCGCGTTTAGCGTCGGCGATGGGAGCCTGTGCCTGTTCGACGGCCTGCTCGGCGGCGGCAAGTGAATGCTCAAGATCGGCGGTCACGCGCGGAATGTCTTCCTCGGCCTTGCGGAGGGCGTCGGCAGCGTCGGAGATTTGCATAGACAGCTCGCTGGTGCGCACGGTGTAATTGGCGGGATTTGCCGAAGGGTTGCGCTGCAGCTCGGCATACTCGCGACGCAAGGTCTCGAGCTGTGCGCGCGTAGCATCGGCAGTTTGTCGTGCGGCGGCGACACCGGTATCGCGCTCAGCCTTCACTTTGTCGCGGATGCGCTTGGAATCCTCAAGGCGACGAACCAGGCGGTTGCCGGTCTCGCGCGAACTCGCCTCGCGGGCTTCCGCGGCGTCGAGTGCAGCCTTCAGGCGGAGCTCGGTCGCATCGTCCTCTGCCTTCATTTGCTCGAGCTGGCCCTTGAGCTCAGTCGCTTTGGCGGCATGGGCGTCGCGGTCAATCTCGGCGGCCGCAGCGGTCTTTTGTGCCGTGGCGATTGCCTGGCGCTGGTCGGCGATGATCTGATCGTAGCGGCCTGCGATGTCCTGGCGCGTCTCGAGCTCCTCTGCCTGGTCGGCGATGCGCTGCTCAAGCTCGGACAGGTGGGCGCGGGCATCGGCGAGTGCCTTCTTGGCGGCGTTCATCTCGCGCATGGCCGACGCGCCCTGGGCGATAAAAGTGCCCACGGCGTTAGCGGTGTTTGAGACGGCGCTCCCCAGGTCGCGGCTCGTGGCGGGAGCATGCGAGGTGGTCGGGTGTACGGCCTCGGCGGCATTCGTATCGGCAGTCTGCGGCGCGGCGATATTGCCGGTGCCGCCTTCGATCACGGAAAAGCCCGCTGCGTGCGGGTCGACCGCGTCGGCGCCGATCGTGGGGTGCTCGAGTTGCAGGAACGAGGGCATGGTGCTGCCCTGGTCGGCAACCGGGGTCTCGCCGGGCACAAACGTCGAGGCGGCCTCGGCGGCTTCCTCTTCCTCGGCGTCGACATCGGCATCGGCGACAGCGTCCTTCATCGCTTTGACGGCATCCATCATGGAGTCCATGACGGCGTCGAGCTCTTCTTCCGAAGACACCTCGATGGGGCCTGCTGCTTGCGGAGCGTTCTCAGCCTTGGGCTCAGTATCGCTCGGGTCCGGCTGCTCTAGCTGCTCTTCTTTGTCTTGCTCTGCGGCGACATTTGCGTCTGCGGCCTCGTCTGCGGCGGCAGGAGCCTCCTCGACAGCGGCATCAATGCCGCCATCGCTGCTGGCAGAAGTATCGCAGTCGTCAATGGTGTCTGCGGAATCATCAATATGCTGTTGAGTCTGGGGGTCCAGCTCGTCTGTCATAGGCATGTGCTCCTCATCGTTGTTTGTCACCCTATGATAAAGTCTCGCGCCGACATCCCGCGCGCTGCAGCAAAGTTTCAAAACGTGTTCGATGGCTCGCGTCGATAGCAAAAACTCGGCCACTTTATCCAGTTTGTACTTGACATTCCCTTCGCCGAAAGACGTTGCGCCGTTCGCCTGCCATGGGCTTTATTTTTCACTTGAACCCGTTAAAGTTGCATTTCAGCTTTTGGCGCGTTTATTTGGATGCGCGCAGTCGGCGGGTGCGCCCGCCGCGATTTGAAAGGACTTTATATGGGACTTTTCACTGGTAAGACCGTGATCGTCACCGGCGGCGGCAAGGCCACGCTTAAGGACGGCTCCGCTGGCTCCATCGGCTACGGCATCGATATCGCTTTTGCCAAGGAGGGCGCAAACCTCGTCATTACCGGCCGCAACGTTGCCAAGCTCGAGGCCGCCAAGGACTCTCTCGAGGCCGAGTACGGCGTCAAGGTTCTGCCCGTTCAGGCCGATGTTTCGGCTGGTCAGGACAACGAAGCTGTCGTCCAGAACGTCATCGACAAGGCCATTGAGGAGTTCGGCCGCATCGACGCCGTCGTCAACAATGCTCAGGCCAGCGCCTCGGGTGTGACCATCGCCGACCACACCATGGATCAGTTTAACCTGGCCATTTATTCCGGTCTGTATGCCACCTATCTGTACATGCAGAAGGCCTATCCGCACCTGAAGGAGACCAAGGGCTCCGTGGTCAACTTTGCTTCGGGCGCCGGCCTGTTTGGCAACTACGGCCAGTGCAGCTATGCCGCCGCCAAGGAAGGCATCCGCGGTCTGACCCGCGTCGCTGCCAACGAGTGGGGCAAGGACGGCATCAACGTCAATATCGTTTGCCCGCTTGCTTGGACCGCTGCGCTCGAGAACTTCCAGGATGCCTATCCCGAGGCGTTCAAGGCCAACGTCCACATGCCGCCGGCAGGCCACTACGGCGACGTCGAGAAGGAAATCGGCCGCGTTGTCGTTCAGCTCTGCGGTCCCGACTTTAAGTATATGAACGGCGAGACCGTCACCCTCGAGGGTGGCATGGGCCAGCGTCCTTAGGGGTTACGGCGTTTTACCAAACGCCGTAACGGGCCGACGCTGCGCGGGCCGCATTTGGACAATCTGACGTTCAACTTCAAGGGCGCGACCGAAAGGTCAGCGCCCTTTCGTTTCACGTCACCTTGTCTCAAATGCGGCCCGCTCGCTGACGTTGACAAAACATCGGCGTTTCCGTGGTTGGTAAATAGCTCCACTCATTGGGGACGTACTTAAATGAGTGCCACAAAATGAGCGTGGATAATCTCCCGTTTTTGGTCTGTGTTTTGGGCAAAAGTGGGAGATTATCCACGCTCATTCGGTAAGCGTCCAAAAATCCGCGCTCATTTGCCGTGTCCCTGCCGCGCCACCTCTTGCACCAGTTTCTGTCGAGTCGGTGCTTCTTGCGGGTTGCCCGTATAATGGTCTGCGTATGAACCGCAACCAAGGAGTTCCAGTTTATGGACCAGAACCTTTTTAAATTCGACCTGATCGCCGAGGACCCGACGACGCACGCGCGTGCCGGCGTACTGCACACCCCGCACGGCGACATCGAGACGCCGATTTTTATGCCCGTGGGCACCAAGGCAAACGTCAAGGGTATTCCTACCGAGACCGTCAAGCAGCTCGGCGCCCAGATCGTGCTTGCCAATACCTATCACCTGTCCATGCGTCCCGGCGAGGACACTATCGCCGAGCTGGGCGGCCTGCACAAGTTTATGAACTGGCACGGTCCTATCCTCACCGACTCGGGCGGTTTCCAGGTGTTCAGCCACAACGACGCGGTCAAGCTCACCGATGAGGGCGTGCGCTTTATCGTCAACGATTACGACGGCCGCCACGTGTTCTGGACGCCCGAGGACAACATGGAAATCGCCATGAAACTCGGCTCCGACATCTGCATGCAGCTGGACCAGTGCCCGGGCTATCCCGCCACGCGCGCCTACGTTGAGCGCGCCGTTGAGCTGTCGAGCATGTGGGCCGAGCGCTGCTATAAGGCGCATACCCGCGACGACCAGGCGCTCTTTGGCATTGTTCAGGGCGGCATGCACCTAGATCTGCGCCTGCGCTCGCTGCGCCATTTGGAGGAGTGCGGCGACTTCCCCGGTTACGGCATCGGCGGCTACTCGGTGGGCGAGGACCACGAGACCATGTTCGAGACCCTGGCACCGCTCGTAAGCGAGTACATGCCCAAGCACAAGCCGCGCTACCTGATGGGCGTCGGCAACCCCACCACCCTCGTGCGCGGTGTGGGCGTGGGCATCGATATGTTCGACTGCGTGCTGCCGACGCGCACCGGCCGCATGGGCACGGCATTCTCCAGTGAAGGTCGCCTTAACTTCCGCAACGCCCGTTTTGCGCATGACGACGGCCCCGTCGATCCCACCTGCACCTGCCCGGTGTGCACGGGCGGTTACAGCCGTGCGCTCATTCGCCACATGGTCACGCAGAAGGAGATGCTCGGCGGCATTCTGCTGTCGATGCACAACATCTACTACCTGCTCAACCTTATGCAGCGTGCCCGCCAGGCCATTATCGAGGGCCGTTACGGTGCATTCGTGAGCGACTGGATGAACAGTCCTGCTGCGGTGGATTACTAAGGGCGACAGGCACGCTTGCAGAGCGTGGGCAACGGCAAAGGTTGAGCGGCAGCTGCTCGTCACATTCGCTGACGCCGGCTGCGCGACCGCTGACCGATAGCTTGCAAGCACTTGATACATCGTGGGTACCATACCGAATAGTTGATGTTCGGGCGGGTGTTTGGCGCATGGCGTCGACCCCGCCCGTTTTTCTTTTTCTCGATAGGAGCACCCATGATTAAGAACGAGAATGACGAGGGCGAGCTTGCCTACGACGAGACGTACCGCCGTGGTCCCGTGGTCATGCGCGGCCCCATGATTCCTAAGGACAACACCTACGCCAACCTGCTGGCGCCCGAGGAGTCGACCGACTGGCTGCATGCCGATCCGTGGCGCGTGCTGCGCATCCAGGCCGAGTTTGTCGACGGCTTTGGCGCGCTTGCCGAGCTCGGACCTGCGGTGACCATCTTCGGTAGCGCCCGCACGCCCAAGACTGATCCGCTCTACAAAGCAGCGCGTGCCGTCGGGCGCAAGATCGCGCAACGTGGCGTGGCGGTCATCACCGGTGGCGGCCCCGGCATCATGGAAGCGGCCAACAGGGGAGCGGCGAGTGTCAACGGTAAGTCAGTTGGCCTGGGCATTGAATTGCCGCACGAGCAGGGGCTCAACAAATACGTGAACCTCGGTATGGACTTCCGCTACTTCTTTGTGCGCAAGACCATGTTCGTCAAATACAGCTCGGGCGCTATTGTGTTTCCCGGCGGGTTTGGCACGCTCGACGAGATGTTCGAGGTGCTCACGCTGGTGCAGACGCACAAGGTCAAGCGCATGCCGCTCGTGCTGGTGGGCAGCGAGTACTGGCAGGGCCTATTCGACTGGCTCAACGGTCCGGTGATGGACGCCGGTATGATCAGCCCGCTCGATCCCGAGCTCGTACACATCACCGACGACCTCAACGAAGCCGTCGACATTGCCCTGAGTGGGCTGATGTAGAGCAATCGTGCCCACCGCGAGATGAATATGTATGGCAATCTGATGCTATCTAACGGCAGTTTGCCATTTAAATTTGGTATACTGATGCAAAAGACGAGAGCGAGGAGGTTGCGTATGTCTACTGCAACGGTTAAGCCTACGACGGTTCGCATCGAAGAGGGGCTCAAGGAGCAGGCGACTGAGTTCTTGGATTCGGTCGGCCTCAGCCTCAATTCCTATCTCAATCTTGCCGTTCGGCAGCTGGTAAATCAGCGAAAGATTCCTTTTGAGATTGTAGGAAGGGCGGAAGTGCCCAACGAGGCGACGAGGCGTGCCATGGTAATCGCCGAAGCTCATGAGTTGGGGATTTTGCCGGACGATAGCCCGTCATTCAACGACGCTGATGAGCTTATATCGTTCCTTGATGAGGGCTAGCGATGTTTGAGATTAAAGTCGAGGCTCAGTTTAAGGTGGATTACAAACGGACGATGCGCATCCATCCGCAGCTAAAGAGCGAGTTTAAAGCGGCGGTTGCAGAGCTTGTGGCCCATGGGTCGCTTCCAGCGGAGTACGGCGCCCACGAGCTCTCAAACCCGGGCGGAAACTACAACGGCCACATTGATTTCCACCTATCCGATGGCTTGGTCGATGTGGTCGTTCTATATCTGCCCCATAAGACTAACCCAGTGATCAGGCTGGTGCGAATGGGCACTCATCAGGAGCTTTTTCAGGGTCCGCTGGGCTGATCGCCGATTTCCAAGTTGCGGTGGAATAGGGATTGATTGGCGGCTGATTGGCCAGGAGCAGACCCTATTCCACCGCAACTGATAGGGGCGCCACGTTCGTTGCTGCGGCCCCCGGTTCTCCTCGTTGCTGGATTTCGCTCAAAAACTCAGCGGCGACTTCATTGCTTTTGAAACGAATGCTGCAGTCTTCTTTCTTGGGGAATGCCAGCAGCGGAATAGTCCCGTACCAGACAGTTTCCTCGTCAATCACGGCCGCGCAAAGCCGCCCTTTGGCCTTGACGGAATAGTCGACGTTCATCTCGGCAAAAATCGCTTTCGCGTCATCGCGCGGAGTTGAGGCAACATAAATCTCAAGGGTAATCCCACGGGCGGCTGCGCCTGCGAGTGTGGCGGTGAGTTTCGCGAGGCATGCGGCGGATGCGTAGGATGCGGCTATGAAGGCGCTCTTTGTGGCACCGGTGATGTCTTTAATTAATGCCTCAATAGCGTTTGCTGGCTCTATGAGAATGTTGTAATCGGGTTGCTCACTGTCCTCTGCTGAATAAATTTCGTAGCCCAGCTTGGCGTACGTCTTGAGTCTCTTCTGGTACATGCGAGCGAGCATGGGTATCGACAGGTCAATGTAGTCGAATATCTCAATCTGTTGCTTGCCCTCGTGGCTTCTGTGCAGTCTGCCCGCCTGCTGCGTTACACTGCCGTCCCAAGATATCGGCGTGGCAATGAATAGGGTGTCAAGGTAGGACAGATCGAAGCCCTCGCTCAGAAGGCTTTCGGTGGCGACGATGATTCGATGTTCATGCTCAAGGCCGGGAAGACTGTTCAGTATCGTTTTTCTTTCTTTGGCACCGATTTCTCCGGTTAAGAGTATGGGCTCGTGTCTGCGATCATTAAGCAACCTGAACAGTTCCTCAGCATGCTTTTTCCTTTTGGATAGTATGAGCGGATGTCGACCGTTTGACGCTGCTTCGAGGGCGTCATCGACAATCAATTCGTTTCTTGCCGCATGTGCACACAGCATATCGAGAATCTGATTGAAGCTTGCATCCGGCTCGTAGGCGGATAGCCGAATGCCGGTAAATCTCGGTCGAACGATGCGCTGGATGCCCTGCTGAATTGCCTGCGTTTTTGGATCGATGACATAGCGAAGCGGGCCGCAGAGCATCGAGAGCGCCCGCGTGAGTCCGTCGGAGCGCTCGGGTGTCGCGGAGAGGCCATATATATATTTGGCTGGAGCGGACTTGAGGACGAGCTCGAGCTGTGGCGCGGCAGCATGGTGGCATTCGTCGCAGATAATGAGGCCGTAATTACGAACAAGGTTCTTAACTATCGGCTCCCCGGTTTGGGAGTCTTTGCCAGATAGCGACTGAAAGGAAGCGACGTCGATAAGGCCGCTGACGGCGGTTTTGCCCCCTCCGATTTGTCCAATAAGGGGAGGTTGCTTTTTGCTGATTCGTCCTTTTGGCGTTCGGACCGGCTCTCTGGTGTCCGTAATGTCGAGAAATCGTTCGAGCTGCGATTTCCATTGGGCTATGAGCGCGGTCTTTGGAACAATGACGAGCGCCGGAAGACCAACGGCGGCAATAAGATAAGCTCCGATGACGGTTTTACCGAAGCCCGTTGGCGCAGACATGATTCCGTCTTCGTATTCAAGCATCTGGTCGGCGGCAATTTGCTGTTCGGGATGAAGGGTCCCTTTGAATGCCATCTCAATTGGATTGCCTGTGCTACGTTCGTCTGAATAATGGGCAGTAACGTGGGCTTCTTGAATCAGCTGCTCAAGTTGGGCTTTGCAGCCTCTGGGAATCGCGACGCGGCCATCTCTAAGTTCGCTGAGGTCTATGAGTCGCGGTTTGCCGAATACTGATTGATGCATAGATTGCGCACGGAAGAACTCCGGGTTGGCAAATGTCGCAAGCCTGCGGATTTCCATTTGAGCTGCCGGGCTCAGAGACTTATCGGGGATGTAGAGCATATCGGCTTGTGTGACGAGCAGGTTCGAGGGGAAGTCTCGTGGCGTGAGCGGGAGCCGCTTTCGTGGCTTTTGGACATTGCGCCTGGTTTTGTTTGTCGCTGCAGCTGTTGCTATTCCAAGCGGTTTGTTTTCGGTGTCCTCGATCAGACGATCCACCGTCGCACGCGAGATTAGTTGGATTTGCGAAAGGTAAAGCCATTGGTCGGGAAAGGGCTCGAATCGTTCGTCAACAAATACGCTGTTTCCTTCCCGCTGCGCTTTTCCCTGAAAGGGCAGCGCAATGAGATTTCCAAAGCCGCCTTCAGGAATGGTGGACTGCGCGGGTATCATTCGGTCAAAGGCTTCGAAGGTGATTGTCTTGTTGAGTGCCGCTGCTTCGGCGATAAGGCAGCTACCGAAATCTCGTGCTGTCTTTGCGTTTATAGGTTCTAGGAAGAAAAACCAGATATGCGCGCCGTTGCCTGACCTTGATCGCTCGACCGCAGCGTTAATTCCATGGTTTTTTACGACAAGCCTGATAGCGTTTGTCGCTTCTTTCCAATCGGCTTTGTCAAAATCAATGACAAGGACATTTGTGTTGCAGTCTTTGTCGAGAACATATTGACCTATGACGTCCCGGAGCCTGTCGTCGCTGCCTTTGAAATGGGCGATAATGGCGGCATCGTTCAGCTCAAGGAATGTGCGGCTGCGACATTCAGCGCATTTAATTCTGTGATGGTTTGCTTTGGGGCAAATGCCTGGCTTCCACTCATTTGCGCAGGCGGGTGTATAGCCGATGCCCCCGTCTTTTCTGCGATACCCGTGAGCGTGCACATCTTTGCGGCCGGTAAAAAGATTGCGAAAGAGCTCGAGTTTGTCGCGCGCTGGGCTCGCGCTGGTAACGATGCCCTCGGTCTGTGCACGTTCGCCGAAAGATTTGCCGGCTTTGTCCCATTCTTCGAGTGTCGCGTAACGGATGTCTGGACCGTTGCTACAGATTACGATCTGCTTACGCGGATCTGAAGCGTGGACAACCGTTTTATTGAGTTTGAATAAGGCGTTCCCGAAAAGGGCGTATTGATGCACGGCGTTGCTCATTTGAATGCCATTCTTGTCAGCGTTCATTGGGATGAGGGTACGTCATTTCAGCTTTATGAGATATGCGACTTCGATTTTGGTTCGGTGATAGTGGGGTGCCGCTCCGTGAGCGGCATTCGGCGGTTCGCTGTCTTTCGACTATTCGGCCCCTTTCCCACCGCAATTCCTAAAGGGATGCCGGCGCGCCTTGAGTTGGGGTGCACCGGCATGATGGCTTTGCTACGGCTGGCTGTACCTTGGTTGTTCGATAGCTCCTGCCTGCCCGATCTTGTCAGGCTGGTATTTGTTGGCGCTGGACGTTTGCCCAGATAAAACATGCCAAAATAAACCTGTCCCTATTTGGCAGGTTGGTAGCGGGGGCAGTAACTGATGGCGATGGCGTCGACGCCTACGTGGGTGGCGATGGTGCAGCCGATGGGGCCGGTGCCGGCGTCCACGTAGTCTTGGCCTGCGAGCGCTTGGTTGACGAGCTCTTGCTCCTCGGCGGCGCCGGTCGTGAGCACGCGAACGTTTGAGCCTGGGTGCTCGGTCAAAAACTCGAGGCAGTCAGCCATGGTGTTGGCGACGATGCGCTTGGCGCCGCGGCCCTTTTTGATGGCCTTGATTTCGCCCGATTTCCACTCCGGCGAAACGGCCAGGCGAATGTTGAGCATTTGGGTGAGCTGGCCGGCGAGTTTAGGTGCGCGGCCGTTCTTGACCAGGTTCTCGAGCGTGCGGGGAATCAGCAGCAGGTGGGCGTCGGGCAGCGTCGCGCGGATCTGCGCCTCGGTTTCGTCCAGGCTGCGACCGTCCTCGCGCATGGCGAGCGCATACTCCACCAGCAGGCCTTCGGCGCCCGAGCCGGTGCGCGAATCGATGCAGCGCACGTCGAGCTCGTGGGTCTCGGCCACCAGGTTGGCGTTGGCATAGCAGGCGGACCACTCGCTGCACAGCGAGATAAAGATGGCGCTGTCGTGGCCGTCGGCGAGCACGCGGTCAAAGAGCGCCTTGAACTCGCCGGCGCTCGGCTGCGAGGTGTGCGGCAGCTGCTCGGAGCCGGCCATGCGGGCGACGTACTCCTCGGCGGTAATCTGCACCTGGTCGAGCAGGTCCTCGCCCTCGATAATCACATGCAGCGGAATCACGTAAATGCCGAGCTCTTGGGCGCGGGCAGGGGAGATGTCCGACGTGGAGTCGGTTATGATGGCAAAAGACATAATTGCACCTTTCGTTGGGGCGTTTGCGCGCCGCCTTCTGAGAGCAAAGTGCGACAAGTATAGTGGAGTTGCTCTACATTGCTAGGTTCAATTGTTTAATAGTCAACAGTTTGAAGTGGTGGTGTGGAAATCATCAACTGGGGAAGAGGGATGCCGATGGAGGCACTGGAGATATGCAGGCGGCCGATTGTGCTGTTCGATTTTGACGGCACGGTGGCCGATACGGGTCGGGCGGTGATGACCTCGACGCGCAAGACGCTGGCTGCGCGCGGGTTTTCGGAGGCGCAGATGGGTGACCTGCGCCGCATGATCGGGCCGCCCCTGTGGAAGAGCTTCCACGACTTTTATGGCTTTTCCCGCGAGGAGTCGCTTGTGGTGGCCGATGAGTACCGCGCCTTTTTTGATGAGCTGGGACCGGGGGAGTACCCCGTGTTCGATGGGATTCCCGAGCTGCTGGATGGGTTGGCCGCCCAGGGCAAGCGTATGGCCGTGGCGACGTCGCGCATGGAGGCAAAGTGCATCGATATGGTGCGTGAGCTGGGGCTTTGCCAGTTCGAAGCCGTGGTTGGCATGAATTCGCCGCAGGGGCGCGAGACCAAGGCAGATTCGGTCCGCGATGCGCTGGCGGCGCTCGGTGCGACGGCCGACGAGGCCGTGATGATCGGCGACCGCTTTAACGATGTGGAGGGCGCGCACGCGATGGGTGTGCCGTGTATCGGCATCTATTCGGGCGCGGCGGCGCCGGGGGAGCACGAGGCCGCGGGTGCCGATGCGGTGGTGCACTCGGTGGCCGAGCTTGCTAAACTTTTCGCTATATAAGTATGTGATGTGAGGGGCGGGCACGCTGCCGCTCATTGGTAAGGAGGTCGTCCATGAATCAGGTGGAGCAGAGCGTCGCTGAGTATGTCGATGAGGTCTGGGAAGATGTCGTCGCCGATATCAAGCAGCTGGTGAGTTATCCGTCCGTGGCAGTTTCTGCCGATGCAGAGCCCAGCGCGCCGTTTGGCCGCCCGGTCCGTGACGCGCTCGATTGCGCGCTCGGCATTGCGCAAAAGCTCGGCTACCAGACGAGCGACGACGAGGGCTATGTGGGCATTGCCGATATCCCGGGCCGCGGTGACAAGCAGCTCGCGACCATTTGCCATGTGGACGTGGTGCCCGCCGGCCCCGGCTGGAACACCGACCCGTTTGCGATGGAGCGTCGCGAGGGCTGGCTGCTCGGCCGCGGCGTTATCGACGACAAGGGTCCTGCCGTGCTGTCGCTCTACGCCGGCGCCTATCTGCTCAAGCACGGTATTACCCCGCGCTACACCTTCCGCGCGCTGCTGGGCTGCGATGAGGAAGTGGGCATGTCCGACGTTCACCATTATCTGGAGAACCACGCGAACCCCGACTTTCTGTTTACGCCCGATGCCGAGTTCCCGGTCTGCAATGCCGAGAAGGGCCAGTTTGGGGCGACGTTTGTGAGCTCCAAGATCGACGGCGGGCGCATTGTGTCCTGGAGCGGTGCCGAGGCGAGCAACGCCATTCCGTCGCAGTCTATCTGCGAGCTTGCGATTGCCGTCGATGAGCTGCCGGCGCCCGTTGAGAACGCCGACCGCCTGGAGATCACGGCGCTCGATAACGGGCATGCGCAGATTTTCGCCCACGGCATTGGCGGTCATGCCTCGATGCCCGAGGGAACGGTCAATGCCGTCGGCCTGATCGTGGCGTATCTGCGCGAGGCCGAGGATGCGTTTGGTGCGCGCGACGAGCGCCTGCTGACGCCTGCCGAGCACGAGTTCGTTAAGTTCTTGGCCTTTGTGCACGCGGATGCCTATGGTCGTGGCCTGGGAATCGATGCGACGAACACGGCGTTTGGCCCGCTCACGTGCAACCCCGGCGTCATCCGCGTGGTGGATGGCCACATTGAGCAGGTCATTGACGTGCGTTTCCCCGACAGCACGAGCGCCGATACCATCCGCGAGCAGCTCGAGCCACTTGTGGGCCGCTTTGGCGTGACGTATCGCGTGGATCGCGCAAAGGTGCCGTTCTCGGTCTCTGCCGACGACCCGGCCGTGAAGGCGCTGATTGACACCTATAACGAGTTTACGGGTAAGCATGCCGAACCCTTCGCCATGGGCGGTGGCACGTACGCACGCAACTTTGCCCGCGCCGTCTCGTTTGGCCCCGAGGAGACCGGCCTGGAGCTGCCCGCATGGGGCGGCCAGATGCACGGCCCCAACGAGTGCGCCAATGAAGAGCAGCTCAAGCAGGCGCTCAAGATTTATATCGTGGCAATCCTGCGCTTGAACGAGCTGGAGCTTTAAGGTTACGCGAACGCCAGAGTGACAACCTGTCTTTCGAAGAGGACGGCATGACCAGAAGGTCTATGTCGTCCTCTTTCTGAAAATGATCCCTTGGGGACGGAGGAAAACGGATCATTTGGTGTAAAAGGCGGGTCATGCTTGTCGGCGGGATTGTTATTCGTTTGTAAAGCCCTGCCGCGCTTGCGGTAAGGGTCTATTAGATGCCCGTAAGAAACCGCAGTTGGCGCGGGCGCTGCCCGATCGGGGCCGTATCTTTCCAAACAGCAAAGCGGGCAGGGTGCCCGCGATTCGCATGTATGAAAGGAAGATCATGCTCGATCAGGCTTATTCTCGTCGTCAGTTCCTCGGCCTCGCTGGTGGTCTCGCCAGCATCGTCGGTCTCGGCCTCGTTGGTTGCGGCGGCTCCGGCGCATCCGATGCCGCCGACAAGGGTAGCGCTGCTGCTGCCGAGTCCGTCTCCGGCGAGGTGACCTACGACGGCGCCTCTTCGTTCCAGGCTCTCGTCGAGGCTGCTGCCGAGAAGTTCATGGACGCCAACCCCGACGTCTCCATCTCCGGTTCGGGCAACGGTTCGGGCAAGGGCCTGACCGCTGTCGCCGCCGGCACCGTCACCATCGGTAACTCCGACGTCTTCGCCGAGACCAAGCTCGAGGCCGACCAGGTCAAGAACCTCGTCGACCACGAGGTCGCCGTCGTGGGCATGGGCCCTGTCGTCTCCAAGAACGTCAAGGTCGACGACCTGTCCCTCGAGCAGCTCAAGGGCATCTTCTCCGGCCAGATCACCAACTGGAAGGAGGTCGGCGGCGACGATGCCACCATCGTCGTCCTCAACCGCAAGGCTGGCTCCGGCACCCGCGCCACCTTCGAGGCCGCCGTCTTTGGCGACGAGGCTGTCGACTTTAAGGGCGACGCCGAGCTCGACAAGTCCGGCGACGTCCAGACTCAGATCGCCAGCACCGACAACGCCATCTCCTACCTCGACTTCTCGCACTTCGATGACTCCAAGTTCAACGCCATCAAGGTCGAGGGCGTCGAGCCCAAGAGCGCAAACGTCACCGACGACTCCTTCAAGATCTGGGCTACCGAGCACATGTACTGCGCAAAGGACGCCGACGAGGCCACCAAGGCCTTCCTGGAGTTCATGCTTTCCGACGACGTCCAGGGCAAGCTCGTCGAGGAGCAGGGCTTTATCCCCGTCTCTGCTATGAAGGTCGTCAAGGACGCCAGCGGCAAGGTCTCTGCTAAATAGGTAATCGCCCCTGGAAAGGTTTGCAATGGCAAAACAGCTGCCAAAGCGCGACCTTGAGAACGTGGGCCTGGGCGTCACGGGCGCGTGCGTAGCGCTCGTGACGCTTGTCGTTGCCGCGCTCATCTTCATGGTCGCCCAAAAGGGCCTCTCGGCTTTTCTCAAGGACGGCGTTTCGGTCGTCGAGTTCTTCACCGGCACCAAGTGGGACCTGGCCAACACAGCCGAAAGCGGCCTGCCCTATACCGGCGCCCTGCCCCTGATCGTCACCTCGTTTGCGGTCATGGTGCTCTCCACGCTCATCGCACTGCCCATCGCCATCGGTTCTGCCATCTTTGCGGTCGAGATTCAGCCTAAGTTTGGCTCCAAGGTCTTCCAACCACTGATTGAGCTTTTGACCGGCATTCCCTCGGTCGTCTTTGGCCTGATCGGTTTCCACGTGGTCGTCGGCCTTATGAAGAGCGTTTTCCACGTGAGCACGGGTCTGGGCATCTTGCCCGGCGCCATCGTACTGGCCGTCATGATTCTGCCGACGATGACTACGCTTTCGGTCGACGGCCTGCGCGCCGTGCCCGATAGCTACCGTCAGGGCTCGCTCGCGCTGGGCTACACCCGCTGGCAGACCATCTGGCACGTGGTGCTCAAGTCCGCCATGCCATCGCTCATGACCGCAGTCATCCTTGGCATGACCCGCGCCTTTGGCGAGACGCTCGCCGTGCGCATGGTTATCGGCGGCATCGAGGCCATGCCGACGTCGCTGCTGTCGCCTGCGTCCACCATCACCACCACGCTTACCACGTCCATGGCGGTCTATGCCGAGGGTTCGGCCCAGGACGACGTCTTGTGGGCGCTCGGCCTGCTGCTGATGGGCATGAGTCTCATCTTTATCCTGATCATCCATCTCATTGGCCGTAAGGGGGCGAAGGCTCGTGGCTAGCACGCGCATCCTTATCGACGAGGCGAGACTCGGGCGTGTCCAAAAGCAGGACCGCATCGCCACGGGCGTGCTGACGGCAATCGTCGCCATCGTCATGCTCATCGTCGTCTCCATGGTGGCCTATATTCTGTTCGAGGGCATCTCGACGCTGTTCCAGCCGGGATTTCTCACGCAGCCCGCACGCGCCAACGGAACGCAGGGCGGCGTGCTCTACCAGCTGTTCGACTCGTTCTACCTACTGCTGATCACCTTAGGTATCTCGGTGCCCATCAGCCTGGGCGGCGCGGTCTTCCTGGTCGAGTACGCGCCGGACGGCCCCATCCGCGACATCGCCTCCACCGCCATCGAGACGCTGTCCTCGCTGCCCTCCATTGTCGTAGGCATGTTCGGCTTTCTGGTGTTCTCGGTGCAGCTGGGCTGGAAGTACTCCATCATCTCCGGCGCCGTCGCGCTCACCATGTTCAACATCCCCATCCTG
>JAIIUG010000051.1:0-15658 GCA_022739635.1 Collinsella sp.
TCATACTCGAGCGTCTCGGCCGTAGCGAAGATGGAGGCGGCAACGGTCACGGCGTCGGCCGGCATCTTGGTGCGCGGCTTGACGATGGCGGCAAGCGCGTCAATCCAGTCCTCGCCGTACTCGACGTTACCCTCGATGAGGCCTGCCTCGTGCAGCTCGGGGACCATGATCTCGTCGGCAAACTGAGCGTCGGACATGCCGTTGATGTACTCGGCATTGACCCAGTCGAGCTTCTTGGGATCGAAAGTCGCCGGGTTCTTGGAGATGCGGTCGAGCGAAAACTTGCTGGCCAGGACGTCGCGCGGGATGATCGTGGTCTCGCCGTCGAGCGACCAGCCGAGCAGCGCCAGATAGTTGACGAAGGCGTCGGACAGATAGCCGGCGTCGCGGTACTCCTCCACCGAGGTGGCGCCGTGGCGCTTGGAGAGCTTCTTGCCGTCGGCACCCAAGATCATGGAGATGTGGGCGAACGTAGGCACGGGCGCGCCGAGGGCCTCGTAGACCATGACCTGGCGCGGGGTGTTGGACAGATGGTCGTCGCCGCGGATGACGTGGGTAATCTTCATCATGGCATCGTCGACGACGGTCGCGAAGTTATAGGTGGGCGTGCCGTCGGAGCGGAAGATGACAAAGTCGTCGAGCTCCTTGGCATCGAAGGTCACCTCGCCGTGGACGGCGTCGTGGATAACGACGTCGCCGCGGTTCTCGGGCACCTTGATGCGCAGGACGTAGGGCTCGCCGGCCTCGATGCGGCGGCGGGCCTCCTCGGGATCAAGATCGCGGCAGCGGCGCTGATAGCCCTGGAAGGGGTCCTTACGCTCCTGGGCGGCCTTGCGATCGGCATCGAGCTGCTCCTTGGTACAGAAGCAGGGATAGGCCTTGCCCTCGTCCCAGAGCTTCTGGGCGGCCTGCTTGTACAGGTCCAGGCGCTCGGTCTGTGCGTAAGGGCCATAGTCGCCGCCCACCTCGGGGCCCTCGTCCCAGTCCAGGCCCAGCCAACGCATGGCGCGCAGAATGATCTGCGTGTTCTCGTCGGTGGAACGGGTGGGATCGGTGTCGTCGATGCGCAGGATGAACGTGCCGCCGTTTGCGCGGGCGAAAGCCCAGTTATAGATAGCGGTGCGGGCGCCGCCGATGTGCAGCTTGCCCGTCGGTGAGGGTGCAAAGCGGACGCGAACGTCTGATGCCATGGAAATCTCCTCGATTGCAGGATGGATGTCTAACCGCATCAGTATAAAGCAACAAAGCAACCTCCGCACAAAGGGCACCGACCCACTCATTGGGGACAGACTTAAATGACCACCAAATGAGCACCCGGCTGGTCATTTTAGTCTGTCCCCAATGAGTAGGTGCGGAAAGGGTGTGAATATTCGATTAACGCGATATGATGTGCCCTTGCATATAGAGCTCGGCGGAATGGTAACGGTCGCCGGGACACGTATTTTGAAAGGGGCTATCATGCCAGAAGAACTTCGTTCCATCCCACCCCAACACGGGTCCTTTGTTTTTACGTCGGAGTCGGTGACCGAAGGCCATCCCGATAAGATCGCTGATCAGATCAGCGACGCCGTCCTCGACGCAATCCTCGCTAAAGAAATAGAGCTGCAGGAGCAGGGCTACATTGCGCCCAACGGCGTGCCCGCCAACGTGGAGAACGTCCGCTGCGCCTGCGAGACCCTCGTGACCACCGGCACGGTCATCGTTGCCGGCGAGATCCGCACCCAGGCCTACGTCGACGTACAGGAGATTGCCCGCGGCGTTATCCGCCGTATTGGCTACAACCGCGCAAAGTTCGGTTTTGACTGCGATACCTGCGGCGTTATGAGCCTCATCCACGAGCAGTCGCCCGATATCGCCCAGGGCGTCGACGAGTCCTTCGAGACCCAGACCGGCGCCACCACCGACCCGATCGACCTGATCGGCGCCGGCGACCAGGGCATGATGTTTGGCTATGCCTCCAACGAGACCAAGACCCTCATGCCCATGCCGCACTACCTGGCGAGCCGCCTGGCCGAGCGCCTGGCCGCCGTGCGCCACGACGGCACCCTGCCCTACCTGCGCCCCGACGGCAAGACCCAGGTCACGGTGCGCTACGAGGACGGCAAGCCCGTCGAGGTCACGACCATCGTCATCTCCACGCAGCACGCCGCCGAGATCGAGGACATGGGCAAGATCAAGGACGACCTCATCGAGCACGTCATCGCCCCCGTCATGGCTGCCGAGAACATGCCGTGGGACAACGCCGACATCTATGTGAACCCCACCGGTCGCTTTGTCGTGGGCGGCCCCATGGGCGACACGGGCCTCACCGGCCGTAAGATCATCGTCGACACCTACGGCGGTTACGGCCGTCACGGCGGCGGTGCCTTTAGCGGCAAGGACTGCACCAAGGTCGACCGCTCCGCCGCATACGCCGCGCGCTGGGTCGCCAAGAACGTGGTGGCCGCCGGCCTGGCCGACCGCTGCGAGGTCGAGCTGGCCTACGCCATCGGCGTGTCCAAGCCGCTGTCTATCATGGTCGACACCTTCGGTACCGCGCATGTTGCCGAGGACAAGATCGTCGAGGCCGTCGAGAAGACCTTCGACCTGCGCCCGGGCGCGATCATCCGCGACCTGGATCTGCGTCGTCCGATCTACGAGAAGACGGCAGCCTACGGCCACTTCGGCCGCGAAGACGCCGACTTCACCTGGGAGAAGACCGACCGAGTCGAAGAACTCAAAGCAGCCTGCGGTCTGTAAGCTAACGAGAAAAGCCACAGCCAAATAACAACGCACCAAAAGAAGTACCGCCCCCAAGCGGTACTTCTTTTATTAAACGGTGGTGAAGATGTTTCGATATGCAAGGTAAGACACGTCCCTAGCTAATGAATTTTGCCATCTAGCAACTCCAACCATGTATCCTTAGTCCCGAGGGGCGGGGCATAAGGTCGATCGCGAGTTCCGCACGAGCCGGAGAGCACTTAATGTGCTCTCCGTGCGAGCAGGATTGTCCGAGCAGGCGACCTTATGCCCCGCCCCTCGGGACGACGAGATATAGAAGGAGCAGCCATGGCAGGCAAGCCGCAAACACTAGCTACGACCTCGGCATTCGAGATCTTGGGCCCCGTCATGGTCGGTCCTAGCTCGTCGCACACCGCCGGCGCCCTGCGGTGCGCCCAGGTTGCCGCCAGCCTGCTGGAAGGCCGCATTACCAAAGTCACCTTTGGCCTGTGGAACTCCTTCGCGCACACCTACCGTGGCCACGGCACCGACCGCGCGCTTGTCGCGGGCATCCTGGGCCTCGACACCGACGACGAGAATATCAAGCAGGCCTTCGACCTCGCGCGTAAGCAAGGCCTCGAATATCACTTTGACATTAAGGGCGACGACGCCTCCATCCACCCCAACACCGTCGATATCGAGATGTTCGACGACAGGGGTGCCACGGCACAGGTCCGCGGCGAGAGCCTAGGCGGCGGCAAGATGCGCATCAGCCGCATCAACGGCGTCGGCGTCGACATCTCGGGCATGTATTCAACGCTCTTCGTGGCGCACCAGGATGTTCCCGGCGTGCTCGCCGCACTCACGAACCTACTCGCCTACGTACACGTGAACATCGCGTTTTGCCGCACCTACCGCACCGAGGTGGGCGGCCAGGCCTACTCTGTCTTTGAGACCGACGGCGTCCCCGACGATACCGTCATTCCCATGCTCCGCAAGCTCGACAACGTCGACTACGCCACCTTTATTGAACTCCCGGGCTCGGCATCATCGCTCTCCCCCGGCGTCTCGGCCAAGGAGATCTTCGATGACGGCGAACAGCTGCTCGACGCTTGCAAGGAGCTGGAACTCAGCATCGGCGCCGTCATGGCCGTGCGCGAAGCGCGTCTGACCGGCGAGGAGCACGCCGTCGCCGCGATGCGCCGCGTGCTCGACGTTATGCGCGAGGAGACCACGGCCCCCATCGCCAATCCGCAGCGCTCGCTCGGCGGGCTCATCGGCGGCGAGGCGAAGCTCGTCGATGCCACCGGCCGTAACGATTTGAGCACAAACCTGATGGGCACCGTTCAGACCGATGCCGTGGCCCGCGCGATGGCCGTGCTCGAGCGCTCCGCCACTATGGGCGTGATCGTCGCCGCCCCCACGGCAGGCTCCGCGGGCGTCGTGCCCGGCTGCGTGCTGGCGCTTGCCGACCACCTGCAGCTCGACGACGAGCAGGTCATGGACGCCCTCTACTGTGCTGCCGCCATCGGCCTCAACCTCACCACGAGCGCCTGCGTCGCCGGCGCCGAGGGCGGCTGCCAGGCCGAGGTGGGAAGCGCCGCCGCCATGGCCTCCGCCGCGCTGGTGCAGATGCTCGGCGGCACCCCCGAGCAGGCGCTCGACGCCAGTTCCATCGCGCTGAGCAATCTGCTAGGCCTCGTTTGCGACCCCGTGGGCGGACTGGTCGAGGTGCCGTGCCAAAACCGCAATGCCATCGGCGTGGCCGCGGCCTTCAGCTCGGCCCAGCTCGCGCTCGCCGGCATCAAGAGCCTGGTTCCGTTTGACCAGATGGCGCATGTGATGCTCTCGGTGGGCCACGCCCTACCGGCAACCCTGCGCGAGACGGCCAAGGGCGGCATAGCTCAAGCCCCGGCCGCGCTTTCTGCCTGCGCCAAATGCGGCATATGCGGATAGGCAGACTTCTCCAAACTGATACTGTTTCCGCACCACAAACAACAGGCTAATCGCTATAATGCAAGCCCAGTTAAAACACGATGAGCCGCAAGTCGAAACTCGAAGGAAATATAAACGATGTCGCAAATCGACCGCAGCAACATGATTCCCGATCCGCAACAGCCCAGTAGGCATACTGGCGGCGTCCAATCGCCGCGCCCCATCGCGCCGGCTCACAGCCAACAACACGGCCCGGCCAATGCCTCCCAGCGCCCGAATCAGCGTCAATACCAGCCGCATCAACAATATCAGCAGCGTTCCGCACAAGGTGCCGCCCCCAAGCAGGGCCCTTCGCACGCTCGCGCGGCAAGCAATCGCGGACCCGCGGACAAGCACACCAACAAAAGCAGCAAGTCGGGCGGAAAGACGGCCCTCTTTGTCGTCCTCGGCCTCGTCGCGATCGTCTACATCGTAGGCGTCGTGGCGTTCTCGCAGGTCGCTTACCCCAACACCACCATCGCCGGCGTCGACATCTCGCTCTCTAACGCATCTTCGGCAGCCACCAAGGTCAACTCGGCATGGAAGCACTACAAGCTCACCGTGGCGGGCGATGACTTTAGCTGGACCTACCAGCCCGAGTCCGACGAGCCCATCGTCGATGGCGAGGAAGCCGCCCACGAGATTATCAGCAAAAACGAGCCGCTGCTGTGGCCATCGCGCCTCATCGCGTCGCTCGGCGGCAAAACCGTTAGCGCCACCAAGAACGGCTCGGTCGACTTGGACCAGGACGTCGACCTGTCCATGCTCTCCGATGCCTTTGACCAAAAGCAGTTTGAGGAGGGCCTGGGCAGCGCCATCGACGAGTTCAACGAGGGCCGCTCGGGCACCTTCGAGGCCGCCAGCTCCTATGATGAGAAGGCCGGCAAGTTCACCGTTGAGAAGGCCCGTTCCAACGAGAAGCTCAACCGTGAGCATGTCATCAAATATGCCGAGATCGAACTCGCGTCGCTCGCCGAGAACGTCGATATCACCAAGATCGGAAACGACGCCTACGAACCGCTCAACGGCACCCTCACCAACGACCAGATTCAGGCTGCATGCGATGCCGCCAACAACTTCCTGGGCGTCAACGTGACCCTTAAGCTCAACGGCAATGATGCCGGTAAAGTGGACGGCAGCTCGGTGCTGCAGTGGATCAGCTTTGCCGATCCGGCCAACCCTACGCTCGATACGTCGCAGATCGGCAGCTGGGCCGCCGAACTCGCTAACGGCTTTAACACCGTGGGATCCACCCGCTGGTGGACACGCGCCGACGGCAAGGAGTGCGCTGTCGAGGGCGGCGATTTTGGCTGGTCCATCGACAGCGACACGCTCGCCAAGCAGGTCGAGGACGCTATCAATAACAAGCAGACCGGTCATATCGAGATTTCGTACTCCAAGAAGGCCGACACGTTTACCGCCAAGGGCGAGCCCGATTGGAAGGCCTATATCGACGTCGACCTGTCCGAGCAGCACGCGCGCTACTACGACGAGAACGGCAATATCGTGTGGGAGGCCAACTTTATTTCCGGCAAACCGGGCGAAGACGCCACCCCGGAGGGCGTGTGGCAGATCAACAGCAACGACGGCGCAAGCAAGCTCATCGGTGCTAAAGACCCCGAGACCGGAAAGCCCAAATACGAGAGCCCGGTCAGCTATTGGATGCCGTTCGAGGGCAATATGATCGGTTTCCACGACGCCACCTGGCAAAACGACAAGAGCTTCGACAATGCCGAGTCCTATAAGTGGTGCGGAAGCCACGGCTGCATCAACCTGCGCCTGGCCGATGCCAAGGCGCTCCACGACTGCATCAGCGTCGGCCTGTGTGTGGTCGTGCACTCGTAGGGAAACACGCCTACACACAACGGGGAACTGACGCTTCAATCTAACAGTTCCGAAAGATACCGCTATATGCGCCCGGCCATCGCGACGGGCGCATATACTTATCAAGAAACTTTCTATAAAGGAGACGCCATGTCGAATGTCCCCACCATTACCCCGGGACCGAATGATGCCGAGCGAACGCCCGAGGGTGCCACCGAAACGCTTCCCCTCATAACAAACGTGCACGCCGGACAGCAAAACGGCAGCACAAGCGATACAACAGAGATTTCTGACGAAGAGGCCTACGCCAAACTCAAAGCGAAGCGTGCCGAGCGTCGGCGCAAAAAGCTCATCCGGCGCGGCATTGCGGCAGGAGTCGTGGCCGCCATTGTGCTCATCGCCGTTGTCGTGACCTTAGTCATCAACGCACGGCCCGCAGGTACCAACGGGCCGGTGACCGACATGGTCACCGAGGGCACGTTTACGACCACCGTCGAGGCTAAAGGCCAGCTCAAGCCCATCTCGGCTTCGGTGGTCTCCCCTTCTGTCGACGGAACGGTGGCATCGATCAACGTGCAAGCCGGCCAGTCCGTCAACGAGGGCGACGTGCTCATGACCATTAAAAACGACGAGCTCGATCGCAACGTTGCCGAGGCACAGCGCGCGGTGACAGCGGCACAGGAAGACCTCGCCAACGCGAAGAAAGCCGCAGCTGCCGCGCAGGCCGCCCCAACGACGGATGTCGATGGAGCTTCCGCAGCGACTGGCGTCTCCGCCGCATCAGCGGACACGAACGCCGTATCGGCCGCGCAGCGCAGCCTCGCATCGGCCCAGGCAAACCTCGATCAGGCTAACGCCAAGGCCGCCAGCCGTACGGTCACGGCCCCGAGCTCGGGCAGCATCGTGGAGCTCAACGCCAAGGTGGGCGCCACGGTAACAGGAGGCATGATCATGGGCGAAGGCGACACGAGCGGCGGCAAACAGTGCATGCAAATCGCCGACCTGTCCAAGATGAAGGTGACGGTTCAGGTGGGCGAAAAGGATATCGCCAAAATTGCCGTGGGCCAAAGCGCCAACGTGACCTATCCCGCGTTTCCCGATATCGTGAGCCAAGGCACCGTCACGGCTATCGCCTCGGTGGCAAACTCCGACTCCTCCTCCGGGAGCGGCGGCAGCGTGACCTTTAACGTCGACATCCTCATCGAAGCACCCGACAGTCGCCTTAAGCCGGGTATGACTGCCGAGGTCTCGGTAGTGACCGAGAAGCTCGACGACGTGGTGATGGTGCCGACCATGGCGCTGATGACCGAAGATGGCGAGCACTATTACGTCAATCTGGCCACCGATTCGGAAGGCAAAAAGACGCGCCGCGTGAAGGTGACCGTCGTGACGCAAAACGACAACGAGGCTGTAGTCGGCAAGACCCAGGTCACGCGCGACGACCAGGGCAACGAGATCAACCCAGACGTCCCGGTTACCAAGCTACGCGACGGCGACACCATCGTGACGGATACCGGCACAGGCATGACGGCAGACGGCGGCGACAACATGCCTGCCGACGAGGGCAAGTAATGCGTCCCGTCATCGACATCCGCAACGTGCACCGCATCTTTGAGAGCGAGGCCGGTTGCGCCCACATCCTGCATAACGTAAGCCTGGCAGTAGATCCCGGTGAGTTCGTCGCCATCACCGGCCCCTCGGGCTCGGGCAAGTCGACGCTCATGAACATCCTGGGCTGCCTGGACAAACCGACGGCGGGCGATTACTTCCTGCAAGGGCTCAACGTCGCCGAGCTCGACGATGATGAGCTCACCGAGGTGCGCGCGCTGAGCATCGGCTTTGTCTTTCAAAGCTTTAATCTGCTGCCGCGCCTGACGGTGATCGAAAACGTCATGCTGCCGCTGTCGTACACCAACGTGCCGCGGGCTCAGCGTGAGATGCGCGCCGTCCATGCGCTGCAAGCCGTCACGCTGCCGGTCGACCATTGGGACCATCGCATCTCCGAGCTCTCGGGCGGACAGATGCAGCGCGTCGCCATCGCGCGCGCCCTCGTCAACGACCCGCCCATCATCTTGGCCGATGAACCGACGGGAAACCTGGACTCCGCCACCGGAGCGCTCGTGATGGAGACCTTCCACAAGCTCCAGGAGCGCGGCAAGACCATCGTGCTCATCACGCATGATCCCGGCATTGCCGCCGAGGCCGACCGCGCCGTAACCATTCGCGACGGACGGATTCACGACGGTGCATATATCGCGCATACACCGAATACGCTACGCGGGGCCGTCAACAATCTGCCCGTGATTTCTACAACCACCAATCAGCCGAAAGGAGCGAAGGCATGAGCACCCGCGATCTCGTCCAAGAAGCCCTTCACTCGCTCGAGGCCAACAAGGGACGCAGCCTGCTCACCATCCTGGGCATCGTCATTGGAATCGCGTCGGTCATAGCCATGACCTCGCTTATCGGAGGCATCCAAAACAGCCTAGTCAACAGCCTGGGTCTTAACGCCGCCCGCATGGTGCAGATCTATTCGTCCCAAGAGCTCACCGATTCGGACGTCGAGAAACTGCGTAAGATGGTGCCGCAAATCGAGCAGATCGGCATTGTCGACAGCGCCTATTCTGAGTACAAGGTCGGGGATAAAAGCTATACCGTCATGGCACACGGCGTCGATAGCGACATGCTCGATGCCGTGGGCGCCAGCAAGATCGTCGCAGGGCGCACCTACAACGGTATCGAGTCGAAATCCGGTGCGCGCGTGGCGCTCATCGGCCGCGGCGGTGCCGAGCAGCTGTACGGTAACGAACAGGACGCACTCGGTAAGACCATCAAGGTGTCGAGCGGAGAAGTGCAAATTGTCGGCGTTATCGATGGTGGCAACGAATCCATGGGTTCGCTGAACCTGTACATGCCACGGGCCGCGATCGCCGAGCTCTACGGCGACGACAATCCGTCGTTTCCGAGCGTGACGGCGCTCGCCGCCGAAGGCACGGATATGGATAAGCTCTGCAAGACCATCGAGTCCAAGGTGCGTAGCATAAAGGGCATCTCGAAGGACGACGAGTACGATAGCGTATCGGCAAGCTCCATGAAAAGCGCTATCGACTCCCTCAATTCCTTTATGGGCGCCTTCTCGCTCATCATGGGAGCGGTTGCCGGCATTTCGCTGCTCGTGGGCGGTATTGGCATTATGAATATGATGCTCACCAACGTGACCGAGCGCATCCGCGAGATCGGTATTCGCCGCGCGCTTGGTGCAAGCCGACGTGATATCACCTCTCAGTTTTTGGCCGAATCCTCGGCACTGTGCATCACCGGCGGCATTCTCGGTGTTGTGATCGGCTATCTGCTGGCATGGGGGCTCGCGTTTTTTGCCGCCAACTCGAGCATTATGAGCGAGTTTGGAGCCAGCGGGACGATTACGCCGAGCTTTTCCCTTACGACGGTGTTGCTCGCCTTTGCGGTTTCAGTCGGCATCGGCGTAATCTTTGGCTTCTACCCCGCCCGCCGCGCCGCCAAGCTCGATCCAGTCGAGTGCCTGCGCTACCAGTAATGCAATCCCCCTGAGTTGCGGTGAAATAGGGAGTGTTTAAGCTGTTAAAAGGCCTATTCAGTCCTTATTTCACCGCAACTCAAGGGGGATAAGGCGCTCGTGCTATTCGAAACGAGATTCCAGACTCGATAGTCCGTTCAACGTCAGATTGTTTGCGACCTCCGAGATGCGCTCAATGGGCACCGAGCCATCGGAGAGCGCCCACGTGCGGTAAATGCCGATAATACCCGAAAGCAAAAAAGCCAGGTAATAGTCGAACATCTCGTCCTTGAGGCCGTGGGGCAGCAGGTCGCGCTCGGCAATCTCGTGCTCGAGCGGCACGCGCAAGCGCGTCATAAAATCGTCGAGCGGGATGTTTTCAATCAGCTGGCGATTGAGCACGAGGTTATTGCAAAGTGCCTCGTTGATGGTCTTAAAGAAGGTAGCCGCCGCTCCAAGGGCGCGCTCGTTGGGGTCACTGCCCATAGTGGAAAGCGTCTTTTCGACCGAGTCGACGATCATCTCGACCACATCGGCGGCGATGGCATCGAGCAGGCCGTCGACCGTGCCAAAATGCACGTAGAAGGTCTTACGATCGACATTTGCCTCACGCGCGATGGCACTCACGGTAATATCGGCAAGCGGTTTATCCATCAGCAGGCGCTCAAACGCAGAAAGGATGGCATTGCGGCTGCGAACGATGCGGCGGTCGAGGCGCGGTTTGCTGGCGTCCATGGACGTGTCCCTTCGGAATGCAAGCATTCATCAACAGATGAGAGTTAATCTACGTAAGAGGATTATCCCCCATCCGGCACAATAATGCCCGGCAACATGAAGAACGCACGACCAACTATTACGCCTTAGGGAGCTTCTTTTTGTTCAAAGCAGCCGGGGACACACGGATCCCGTCGCCTGTCTGGCGCACATAGGCCTTATGCGACGGTTTGGCGGCCCCAGAAGCCTTCTGAGCATGCTGATTGGGATCCACGGTAACCGCATTCACAGGATGGGGCTTTGCCGGCTTAGAGGACGTCTGAGGCGTTCGTCCGAGCTTGCGCATCGCGCGATCCCAGCGTGCGTGGATACTCTCGTTGTGAGCGCTCTTAAGACCCAGCAGGGGCGCGGCCAAAATCGTCGGCGCGATAAACGTAATGAGGCGCCACAGCAGATAACCGGCGGTCGACGCCGATCCAAAGAAATGACCCAGGAACAGCGCGAAGCCACCCTCGGCGCCGCCAGTGCCACCGGGCAGGGGAACAGCAGAGCTCAGAAGCTGAACAAAGGCGCTCGCGGCCATGACCGAGAAGAAGTCGACTTCGTGGTGGCCAAAGGCAAGCATCAGGAAATACGGCACGAGGTAGAAAAACGCGAGCTGCAACATGGTGATGACCACCGTGAGCAGCATAGACGAAAAGTGTCCGGCTGAAAGCTTGAACTTCTCGGAGAACGAGTAGATTTCGCCGTCGACAAACGTACGCCAGCCCTCGATCTTGGTGGCCGAGACGCCCATTCGCTCGAGCCAATTGATGATGCAGTGCGCGACGCGCGTGACGGTCTTGGGCATGAGCGCGACGGCAAAGATGCCAAGCAGAATGCAGCAGTGACCGCCAAAGCTAAAGACGCACAGCAGCGTCATGTCGCCATAGCGCTCGGCGAAAAACGGCATGCGGGCAAGCAGCAGAATGGCGCCCCAGGCAACGAGGCCAAACTGATACACGATAAATCGGGTGAACTGCGTGGCACCGGCCTCGCCGACGTTTTGGCCTGCCTTGGTCAGGCGGTAGATCTGGGCAGGCGTGGAGCCCATCATCATGGGCGTCAGGTTGCCAAAGAAGATACCGCTCGCCTCGACCGAGATCAGGTCGCGAATGCCGACGGGCGAATTGGGATCGAGCCAGACGGCGATCGCATAGGCAACGATGCCAAAGAACAGGTACAGGAACATGCAAAAGCATGCAGCAACGAGCCACGGCGCCTGAACGCTCGACATGGCAGCCCAGAACTGTCCCATCTGACCGGTCACAATCAGATAAACGATGTAGCCAACCAGCACGACGCCGATAAAAATGGCACCGCGACGTGCACCCTTGTTGTCATCGCCGCCCGAGGCCTCAACCTCGACCTGGGGCTTAGATGTATGCTGAGAGGACTCCGTCATGAGGCTCCTTCTGACCTTCCAAATATCTTGCATATTGTACCCGCAAGGGCCACAAGCAGACCGTAAAGCTATGGGCCAAATGGGAATTGCAGATGGTTTGCTCGGAAATAAAAAACCCGGACTTCCGCTGGAAGCCCGGGTCTCAAATTCATGGTAGCCCGTACCAGATTCGAACTGGTGATCTCCGCCTTGAGAGGGCGGCGTCCTAAACCGCTAGACGAACGGGCCATAAGCCTCAGCAGAAAAGAAGTGGTAGCCCGTACCAGATTCGAACTGGTGATCTCCGCCTTGAGAGGGCGGCGTCCTAAACCGCTAGACGAACGGGCCACATGACATCTGCACTGCCGTGCTGCGAGGAAATATATTACGGGACAAAAAACGCAAGCGCAAGAAGAAATTCCAAATTGCCGAAAAATTGTCGGCAGGTTATGGAAAGTGCTGGTCAGCCGGGTAGTTAATTTGGGACGGGGCCAAAGGATGATTATTCTGGGACGGGGATTTAAAAATCATTAGGTACACAATGATTTTTAAATCCCCGTCCCAGAATAATCATCCCTAGAAGGCTACCCCAGGTGCAGGTGAGCCAGGAGTGCTTCGCGCTCGTTGGGAATGTTATCCTCGATCACGGCGTCGAGAGCAGCGTTGAGCAGCTGTCCCAGTTCCGGCCCTGGCTTGACGCCGGCGCGAATCAAATCGCCACCATTGATGGCAAGCATCTTGAGCGTATAGGGGTCTCCCGCCTGCAGCAGATCGTGGGCGAGCGCGCGCATCTCCTCGATCGTCTCGACATAATAGAAGCACGAGGGCGCCTTGCCGAGCGTGTCGGCACGCTTAAGGTCCATGAGCTCGTCCATCAGACGCGGCGTATCGACACCCTCGCCCGAAAGCAGGCGCATCATATTGAGCAGGCAGGAGCGCTCGGAGCGCAGCGGCTTGTCATGGTATTTGATCAGCAGGCACACATCGCGCACCAAATCGTGCGAGAGCGCCAGGCGATCCATAATGACACGCGCCTTCTTGGCGCCAAGCTCGGGATGACCGTAGAAGTGTCCGCTGCCGTCGTGATCAACCGTAAAGCACTCGGGCTTGGAAACGTCGTGCAAAAACGCCGCCCACATAAGGCTTGACGAGGGCGCGACGCCGTCGCACAGCGCCAGCTCCCCTGCCACCGTCAGCACGCGGGCGATATGCTCGTAAACGTTAAACGCATGATAGACACTGCGCTGATCAAACCCGCGAGCGGACGCGAGCTCGGGCACGGCGGCGCAAACAAGCTCGGGGTAGCGCAGCATCGCGTCTCCCCCGTGGCCAGTCGAAAGGATGCCCTCAAGCTCAATGCCCACGCGCTCGCGCGCCACGGCATCGAGCAGCGGCGCGCACTCGGCAAGCGCCTGTTTAGTCTTAGGCTCGATCATAAAATCCAGTCGGCAGGCAAAACGCACCGCGCGCAGCATGCGAAGCGCGTCCTCGTTAAAACGACGCTTGGGATCTCCGACAGCGCGGATGAGCTTGCGCTCCAGGTCGCCCTGGCCATCGTAGCGGTCGACAAGACCGCGCTCGGGATGCCAGGCCATAGCGTTAACGGTAAAGTCACGACGCGCCAGATCGTCCTCAAGCGACGCCGCACGCTCCACACTCTGGGGATGGCGGCCATCGGTGTAAAAGCCGTCCAGGCGGTACGTGGTGACCTCGATACGCTCGCCATCGCAAATAGCCGTGATGCCGCCGAATTTAATGCCCGACTCAACCACCGCAATATCAGCCGCCTCGAGCGCCTCTTTGGACTCCTGCCACAGGCCGCTGCAGCACATGTCAACATCGTGGCTGGGGCGCCCCATCAGGGCATCACGTACCCAACCGCCTACGTACCAGGCCTCAAGACCGGCTGCCTCGAGCGCACGCAGGACACGGATGGAGGCATCGGTCGGCTGCGTACCGTTGAGCGAAACATTGCACATGCCTATGGCCTCCTGCGACTATCAAATTGGCTATCGATTGCATATGCAAGAAGTCTAGCAAGAAACAGCCTCCACTGCACACGCAAGTCCGATAAACAAAAACGCATCCGTCCTGGTCTAAGACGGATGCGAAATAATTGAACTATTCAGGCAAGGTGCCGGAACTAGCAAACCTGACGGATTGCAATACCCTTCTGGTACTCATCGACCTTGGCAAAATCGCCCAGACCGGGGCACTCGACCACGTTGGCGCCGGTGGCCATCGAAAGGCGCAGGGCGTCCTCGACGCGCTCGGGGGCGTCGTGCCACACGGACAAGAACGCAGCGAGCGAGGAATCGCCGGCGCAGACCGTCGACAGCAGCTTGACCTCAAAGGTACGGTTGGCAAACCAGATGTGCTCGCCGTTCGAGAAGTACGCGCCGGCACCACCCAGGGTCAACAGCACGTTCTTAGCGCCCTTGGCATGAAGCTCGGCCATAGCGCCCTTGACGGACTCGTCGTCGCCACCGCTTACCTTAATGCCAAAGATGTCGAGTAGCTCGTCGTCGTTGGGCTTAATGAGCAACGGCTCCATAGCACTGAGGTCGGCCAGCTGATGGCTCGAGATATCGAGCACGAACTCAGCGCCTTTCGCCTTCACGCGACGCAGAACCTCGGCAAGGAAGCCCTCGGAGGTGTTGGGGGGCAGCGAGCCGCTAATGACCAGGCAGGTCATGTCGTCGAGTGAATCGATGAGCTCAAACATCTCCTGCTCGTTGGCAGCGTTGATGGCGGCACCGGCATTGACCATGTTGTACTCTGTGTCGGGACCGGCGTTGAGGAACACGTTGACACGCGTGATGCCGTCAGTCCACACAGGCTTGACGGGCACTCCCAGGGCCTCGGCGCCCTTAACGATGAACTCGCCCGAGAAGCCGGCGAAGAAGCCCAAGATCGTGGTGTCGACGCCGTAGTGGTCGAGCGTAAACGAGACGTTGAGACCCTTGCCGTTGGGGGTGTAGACCGCGTTACGGGTGCGCGTAACGGTATTGGCGGACAGGCCATCGCAGGAGATGTTGTAGTCAATGGCGGGATTTGCAGTGAGCGTGTAAATCATGAATGTTCCTTTCACGAAGCAACGTGTTAATGAAAGTATATTCCACACTTCGGCAAAAGGCTACAACAACTCGGCGAACGGTGTGGAAGCGGTGAAGGGCGGTTTCATCTCACTTTTCCCACGAAAAAACGGCGCCCCGATCAAAACCGGGACGCCGCATGCGCACGAATTTGTCGCGTTTCGCTTACTTGCGATCGAGCTTACGGACGGCAACGCGCTTGCTGTACTCGTCGACGTGACCGAAGTCGCCGATGCCGACGGACTCAGCGACGTTGGCGCCGGTGGCCATAGCGAGCTTCATGGCCTCCTCGACGTTGTCGCGATCCCTGTACCACTTGTGCAGGAACGCAGCGAGGGTGCAGTCGCCGGCGCAGACGGAAGAGACCAGCTTGATGTTGAACTCACGCTTGGC
>JAIIUG010000052.1:0-15520 GCA_022739635.1 Collinsella sp.
GCGTGCTACCATAGCTACGTCCAAGTACACATATCAAGTGGAGGATATCCATGGCAAACGTTCTTGTCTTTGGTCACCAGAACCCCGATAACGACGCCATCATGAGCGCCGTCGTCCTGTCCCAGCTGCTCAACCAGGTTGAGTATGCCGGCAACACCTATGAGGCCTGTGCCCTTGGTCAGCTTCCGGCAGAGTCCGCCAAGCTGCTTGCCGACGCCGGCATCGCCGAGCCCCGCGTGATTGAGTCCGTCGAGGCCGGTCAGCTCGTTGTCCTCACCGACCACAACGAGTCTGCCCAGTCCGTCGCCGGCCTTAAGGACGCCACGGTCTTTGGCGTCGTCGACCATCACCGCATCGGCGACTTCGAGACCGCCGGCCCGCTGCACTACATCTGCCTGCCCTGGGGTTCCAGCTGCACCATCGTCACCAAGCTCGCCGGCGTGCTCGGCGTTGAGCTTTCCGACGTCCAGGCCAAGCTGCTGCTCTCGGCCATGATGACCGACACGCTCATGCTCAAGAGCCCCACCACCACCGATGTCGACCGCGCCGTCGCCGCCAAGCTCGGCGAGCAGGTGGGCGTCGACCCGGTCAAGTTTGGCATGGAGGTCTTCCTCACCCGTCCGTCCGGCTCCTTCACCGCAGCCGAGATGGTCGGCAACGACATCAAGATGTTCGAGCCCGCTGGCAAGAAGCTGCTCATCGGCCAGTACGAGACTGTCGACAAGAGCCGCGCTCTCGGCATGATCGACGAGATCCGTGAGGCCATGCGCGCCTACGCCGCCGAGAAGGGTGCCGATGGCATCGTCCTGTGCATCACCGACATCATGGAGGAGGGCTCGCAGGTCCTGCTCGAGGGCGAGATCGAGGCTGCTCAGAAGGGCTTGGGCATTGCCGACGAGCACGACGGCGTCTGGATGCCGGGCGTCCTCTCCCGTAAGAAGCAGGTCGCTGCCCCCATCATGGCCGCCTGCTAGGTTCTTTTGACCTAACACCGACGACCGGATCGCGGACGCCCCGCGCTCCGGTCGTTTTTTGTGCACGGCGCTGCGTCGTCTCTTGGACAGGCGTGCCCGCGCCGTTGAGCAAATAATGTTCAACCTGTGGTTCCGCTTTTCGGCCACGCCTGCGTGCTTGTCGTGCAGGGTAGGCTAGATGCAAGCGTAATACGTTAGAGCGCGGCGCCGCCACTTGGGCGGGCCGTGCTTTTTTAAGACGGGAGCCATCCCGTGAAAGGAGCCGCCCATGGCAGCACCCGAGCAGCTGTTCAACGTTCGTGAGCGCAAGCGTTTTGAGCGCCACGACATTTGGGAGCGCATCGCCGAGAACGGCACGATTTCCGCCGCCGTCATGGTCTTCGCCGCCATTGCCGCCGTCATTTGCGCCAATACCGATGCCTACGAGGCCATCCATCACTTTTTGGAGACCCCGCTGTATGTGGGTCTGGGCAACCTTACGGCCGGCCTCACCGTCGAGCTTTTCGTCAATGACTTCCTCATGGCGATTTTCTTTTTGTTGGTGGGCATTGAGCTTAAGTACGAGATGACGGTCGGAGAGCTCAAGAATCCACGTCAGGCCATGCTTCCCATGCTGGCGGCCGTGGGCGGCGTCGTCGTTCCCGCCTGCATCTACCTGATCTTTAACCATGCCGGCGCCCGCAACGGTTGGGCCATCCCCATGGCAACCGATATTGCCTTTGCGCTGGGCGTGCTGTCGCTTTTGGGCAATCGCGTGCCCAACGGCGTGCGCGTGTTCTTCTCGACGCTCGCCATCGCCGACGACCTCATCTCCATCGCCGCTATCGCCATCTTCTACGGTCAGAGCCCCAATCCGTTTTGGTTGGGCGCCGCCGCGCTTGTGACCTGCGCACTCGTGTGGCTCAACAAGACGCAGCATTACCGCCTTGCCCCGTATTCGGTACTGGGTCTGCTGTTGTGGTTCTGCATGTTCAAGAGCGGCGTACATGCCACGCTTGCCGGCGTCATCCTGGCCTTCACCATCCCGGCCAAGTGCGGCGTCAAGCTCGATAGTCTCACCGATTGGCTGGGCGAGTGCCTGCCGCTGCTCGATGACCGCTACGACGACGAGGCACACATCCTGGGCCAGCATGACTTTACCGTCTCGACTACCAAGGTCGAGCGCGTCATGCACCGCGTGACCCCGCCGCTCATCCGCATGGAGCGTCTGATCTCCACGCCGGTCAACTTTGTGATCCTGCCGATCTTTGCGTTCGTGAACGCACAGGTTCGCCTAGTGGGCGTGGACATGAGCACGCTGCTCACCGACCCGGTGACGCTCGGCGTGTACTTTGGCATGCTGCTGGGCAAGCCGATCGGTATCTTTGGCATGACGTTTGCCCTGGTTAAGCTTAGGGCCTGCGAGCTGCCGCGCAATGTCAACTGGCACATGATTGCCGGTGTGGGCATTCTGGGCGGTATCGGCTTTACCATGTCGATTCTCATCAGCGGCCTTGCCTTCCCGACGGCCCAGTTTGAGGTTCTGGCTGCCAAGGCCGCCATTCTTGCCGGTTCGGTCACCGCTGCCGTGCTCGGCATGATCTACATGAGCGTGGTCTGCAAGCATCCCTCGCCCAAGGACGAGTAAGAGCGCGAAAACCGGCTCCAGAACCGATTCGGGCGCGTTCAAAATGCGGATTCGGGCGGTGCTTGCCGCCTGCCAGACACGCCAGTGGCCAAAAAACGCCGTTTGTGAGTACTGTCACAAACGGCGTATCATTTTAGGTGCGGAAAATAATGTAGTCATTGGGGACGTTCTTAAATGACTAGGGCTATTCCACGGTGCCGTAGACGGCGCCCCAGCCGTGGGCGGCCAAGGCGGAGTTGAGCTGGTCGCAAAGTGACTGGCGGTCGTAATAGCCGGGCGGTAGCAGGTTGACGATTTCCATGAGATCGGGCGCCAGGTCCAAGATTTCGGCCTGTACGATCAGATCCAGGCGGTCGATGGCGTGGCGGTCGTAAAACAGTCCGTCGACCAGGCGCTGCAGGTCGCCGAATTCCTCGGCCTGAAACGATCCGTACTCCATAGTGCCTCCTTGGGCGCCCCACGCCGGCATGCGCGGCGATTCGTAATTCATTGCGATGAACTTAATCTATCACGGCTTCATAACGTTGCGGCGGTGGCGGTCTATACTTAGACGAACTGCAACGTACCGCTTCGCGAAAGGTCGCACCCATGCAGACGATCTACCAGAAGATGGAAACCACCGAACTCGATGCCGCCATCGAGGCGCTCAAAACCGAGGTCGCCGAGGTCAAGGCCAAGGGCCTGGCGCTCGATATGGCCCGCGGCAAGCCGTCGCCCTCCCAGGTGGACATTTCTCGCCCCATGCTCGATATCCTCAATGCCGATGCCGATCTGCACGACGGCAATGTCGACTGCTCCAACTACGGTTGCTTCGAGGGCATTCCCTCGGCACGCAAGCTAGCGGGGGAGTTCCTGGGCTGCCCCGCCGAGCAGACGCTCGTGCTGGGTTCGTCGAGCCTTTTGATCGAGCATGACATTGCCGGCATGTTCTGGCGCTGTGGCTCGTGCGGCAGCGAGCCCTGGGACGCCTACGAGGCCGCGCACGACGGCAAGAAGGTCAAGTTCCTGTGCCCTGTTCCCGGCTACGATCGCCACTTTGGCATCACCGCCGACTTGGGCATCGAGAACGTCCCCGTCGCGATGACCGACAACGGCCCCGACATGGACGAGATCGAGCACCTGGTTGCCGCCGACGATTCCATCAAGGGTATCTGGTGCGTGCCCAAGTATTCCAACCCCACGGGCATCACCTTTAGCGAGGACACTGTGCGCCGCCTGGTCGAGATGCCCACGGCCGCGCCCGATTTCCGCATCTTCTGGGACAACGCCTACTGCGTGCACGACCTGTACGACGAGACCGACGAGCTCGCCAACATCTTTGACCTCGCTCGCGCGGCGGGCACCGAGGATCGCGTGGTGGCATTCGCCTCGACGTCAAAGATCACCTTCCCGGGCGCCGGCATCGGCTTTATCGGTGCGAGCCCCGCGGTCATTGCCGAGTTCTCCAAGTGCCTGAAGGCCGGCCTCATCAGCGCCGACAAGCTCAACCAGCTGCGTCACGTGCGCTTCCTTCCCACCATCGAGGCGGTCAAGGAGCACATGAAAAAGCATGCCGAGTTCCTGCGTCCGCGCTTTGAGGCCGTCGAGCGCAAGCTCACCGAGGGTTTGGGCGACACGGGCTGTGCCACCTGGACGCATCCCCGCGGCGGCTACTTTGTGAGCTTCGATGGCCCCGAGGGCTCGGCCCAGAAGGTCGCCGCGCTCTGCGCCGACTTGGGCGTTAAGCTCACGCCGGCCGGTGCTACCTGGCCCTATGGCAAGGACCCGCGCGACACCAACATCCGCATCGCGCCGAGCTATCCCACGGTCGAGGACCTGGAGGCCGCGCTCGATGTGCTGGTGCTGGCCGTCAAGCTTGTCGCTGCCGAGCTTGCGCGTGCCGAGCGCGCCTAACGCGCGGCTTCCCGTACTATCC
This sequence comes from Collinsella sp., assembly GCA_022739635.1. Taxonomy (GTDB): domain Bacteria; phylum Actinomycetota; class Coriobacteriia; order Coriobacteriales; family Coriobacteriaceae; genus Collinsella. The sequence goes on from JAIIUG010000052.1 coordinate 4,517, forward strand.
GCACTCTCGATACGTAAAGGAGCGTATACATGGATTTGGGTATTTCCACCAACCCCACGCCAGAGCTCTACACCATTAAGGTCACCGGCGAGATCGATATCTCTAACGCCGATAGCCTGCGCAATGCCATCGACCTGGCGCTCGAGCAGCCCACCGAGGCCGTTGAGCTCGATTTTGCCCAGGTGAGCTACATCGATTCGACGGGCATTGGCGTGCTCGTGGGCGCCGCGCACCACGCGGTCGACCACGGCAAGCGCTTTAGCTGCACCAATGTGCAGCCCCCGGTGATGCGCGTGGTCCAGCTGTTGGGTGTCGACCAGGAGATTTCGATCACCGCTGCATAATCTTTGCCCCCAAAAGGGCGTGCCGTTTGGCATATGTTTGTGATGCGCTCGGACGTTTTGGCGTCCGGGCGCTATACTTGACCGAATGAATAGACGAGTTCCGGCCGAATGGCGCGGTGCGGGCTCGACTCACATCGAGCCTTGGAGGTATGTGTGTTTGGTATTGGAGAGGGTGAGCTCGCGATCATCGTGGTCTTCGGCTTTTTGCTGTTTGGCCCGGATAAGCTCCCACAGATGGGCCGCACGATCGGCCGTGCCATCCGTCAGTTCCGCGAGACGCAGGAAAAGATGACGGCCGTTGTTCAGTCCGAGATAATCGATCCGGTGAGTGAGGCCGCGTCGGCCCCGGTCAAGCCCAAGAAGGCTGCCGTCGATGACGATTCCGATGCAGACGAGGATGCCGTCGAGACGGCTGCGCCCGCAAAGAAGGAGACCTTTGCCGAGCGCCGTGCCCGCCTTGCCGCCGAGAAGGCCGCGAGCGAGGCTGCCGCCGAGGGCGAGGGTGCTGCTGAGGAGTCCGAGGCCGAGAGCGCCGAGCCTGCCGCTGCCGCCGAGCCTGTCGTCGAGCCCGAGCCTGCTGCAGAGCCGGAGTCCGAGCCCGAGCCGGCAGAGCCCACGACGGCTGACCTCTACGCCCGTCGTCCCCGCAAGCGCAAGGCCGTCGTCGACCAGCTCGCTCGCGAGCTCGAGGCCGAGGACGACGCCGCTGCCGCCGACGCCCCGAAGGGAGGCGATGAGTAATGCCTATCGGACCTGCGCGCATGCCGCTCTTCGATCACCTGGGCGAGCTCCGCCGCCGCCTGACCATCGTGGTCGTATCGGTGTTTGCCGCCGCTATCGTGCTGTATTTCGCCACGCCCGTGGTTCTCGACATCCTGGAAGACCCCATCCGCTCCTTTGTGCCGGACGGTAAGTTTTACATCACCACCACGCTCGGCGGCTTTGGCCTGCGCTTCTCGCTTGCTATCAAGATGGCCGTGGTCATGTGCACACCCATGATCATCTGGCAGATTCTGGCATTTTTCCTGCCGGCATTGCGCCCCAACGAGCGCAAGTGGGTCGTACCCACGGTGCTCGCCTCGACGCTGCTCTTCTTCCTGGGTGCCATCTTCTGCTACTTCATCATCATCCCGGCGGGCTTTGAGTGGCTCATCGGCGAGACCTCGGCCGTCGCTACGGCGCTGCCCGACCTGGAGAACTACGTCAACATGGAGCTGCTCTTTATGATCGGCTTTGGTGTGGCGTTTGAGCTGCCGCTCATCATCTTCTACCTGTCCGTTTTCCACATCGTGTCCTATGCGGCCTTCCGCAGCGCCTGGCGCTACGTGTACGTAGGCCTGCTCGTGGGTTCGGCTGTGATTACGCCCGACGGCTCGCCCGTTACGCTGGGTCTCATGTATGGCGCCCTGCTCTCGCTCTACGAGATCTCGCTCGCCATCGCCCGTGTGGTCATTACCGCGCGCGAGGGCAAGGAGGGCCTGTTCGTGAGCCGTCTGGACCTGTTCTCGGACGACGAGGACGACGAGGAGTAAATCGGTATGCACGAGGTTGGCATTGTCAACGGCATACTCGATACAGTGATTCGCGCGGCGCGTGGGGCGGGGGCCTCGCGCGCCGTTTTGGTAACGCTGCGTATCGGGGATATGACCGAGGTCGTGCGCGAGGCGCTCGACTTTGCGTGGGAGACATTTCGCGACGAGGACCCGCTCACGCGAGGCTGCGAGCTTGCCGTGGAGGAGGTTCATCCACAAAGCGAGTGTCTGGACTGCGGCGAGGTTTTCGACCACGATCGCTTCCACTGTCGCTGTCCCCAGTGTGGTGGTGCCAACGTGCGCCTACTGCACGGCCGCGAGCTCGATATCGCAAGTATCGAAATCGAAACCCCCGACGATTAGCCCGCTAGCCATCTGGTGATGGGGTATAAAGGGGCCAAAGTAAGGAGCGCTAAGTATGGCCGAGAAAACGATTGATATTGCATCGCCGATTCTGTCGCGCAACGAGCGCCTGGCAGATCAGCTGCGTCAGCGATTCGCAGGGACAAGCACCTACGTGATCAATGTGTTGTCGAGCCCCGGCTCCGGCAAGACGACCACGATCTTGGGCACCAACGAGCGCCTGCGCGACAAGGCCGGCATGCGTTGCGCCGTCATCGAGGGCGACATCGCCTCGGACGTCGACGCCATCACCATGAAGGAAGCCGGCATGCCCGCCATCCAGATCAACACGGGCGGCCTGTGCCACCTCGAGGGCAATATGATCATGGAGGCCGTCGACGCCTTCGACCAGGCTGTGGGTCTGGAAAACATCGACGTCATCTTTATCGAAAATGTAGGTAACCTGGTCTGTCCGGTCGACTTTGACCTGGGCGAAAACCTGTCCATCATGATCCTCTCGGTGCCCGAGGGCGACGACAAGCCCATCAAGTACCCGGGCATCTTCCAACACGCCGGCGCACAGCTACTCAACAAGGTCGACGTGGCCCCGGCTTTCGATTTTGACATGGATAGGTATACTAAGACACTCGATGACCTCAATCCGCAAGCGCCACGGTTTGCCGTGAGCGCGCGCAAGGGCGAGGGCATGGATGCCTGGTGCGATTGGCTCATCGGGCAGATTGAGCAAGCAAGGGCGTAAGTCGGCCGCCATACGGGCGGGCGTAGCCGCAGAGACACGAGATAGGAGCCTCTTTTGAAGCTCATCATCGCCGAGAAAAACGATGCCGCGCGTCAGATCGCCGAGCGTCTGTCCACGGGTAAGCCCAAAAAGGACAAGGTGTACAACACCGCCATCTACCGTTTTGAGTGGAAGGGCGAGGAGTGCGTGACCATCGGCCTTGCCGGTCACATCCTGGCGCCCGATTTTTGCGACAGCGTGCTGTTCGATAAAAAGCTGGGTTGGTATTCGGTGACCGAGGACGGCGAGATGCTGCCGGCCGACATGCCCGATGGCCTGGCTCGTCCGCCCTACGACACCAAACGCAAGCCGTTCCTTGCCGACGGCATCTCCATCAAGGGCTGGAAGCTCGAGAGCCTGCCTTACCTCACTTGGGCGCCCGTCATTAAGCTGCCGGCCGAGAAGGAGCTCATTCGTTCGCTCAAGAACCTGGCCAAGAAGTCCGACAGCGTCATCATCGCCACGGACTTTGACCGCGAGGGCGAGCTGATCGGTTCGGACGCTCTCAACAAGGTGCGCGAGGTGGCGCCGGACCTGCCGGTTGCCCGCGCCCAGTATTCTTCGTTTACCAAGGCCGAGATCACGCAGGCCTTCGACAATCTTGTCTCGCTCGACCAGAATCTGGCCGACGCCGGCGAGAGCCGCCAGCACATCGACCTCATTTGGGGCGCGGTGCTCACGCGCTACCTGACGCTCGCCAAGTTTGGCGGCTTTGGCAACGTGCGCTCCGCCGGCCGCGTGCAGACGCCGACGCTCGCCCTGGTGGTCGAGCGCGAACGCGAACGCATGGCGTTTGTGCCCGAGGACTATTGGCAGATTCGCGGCATGGGTGCCGCTCAGGGTGCTGCCGAGGATGACCGCTTTAAGATTGCGCACAAGACGACACGTTTTACCGACAAAGATGCTGCCGAGACGGCGTACGGCCACGTCGACGGCGCTACGACGGCAACCGTCGCCGCGGTGACCAAGCGCTCCCGCAAGCAGCAGCCGCCCACGCCGTTTGCGACGACCTCGCTGCAGGCTGCCGCCGCGGCCGAGGGCATCTCACCTGCACGTACCATGCGCATCGCCGAGTCCCTCTACATGGCGGGCCTCATCAGCTATCCGCGTGTCGACAACACCGTGTACCCTGCGACGCTCGATCTGGGCGCCGTGGTGAGCGACCTGGCAAAGATCAACCCGGCGCTGGCGCCCGTGTGCAAAAAGGTACTCGCCGGCCCCATGAAGCCCACGCGCGGCAAAGTCGAGACCACCGACCACCCGCCCATCTACCCCACGGGCGAGGGCGATCCGTCCACGCTCGACGGCGGCCAGCGCAAGCTCTACGACCTCATCGCCCGCCGCTTCCTGGCAACGCTCATGGGTCCCGCGACCATCGAGAACACCAAGCTCGAGCTTGATGTGAACGGCGAGCCGTTCGTGGCTTCGGGCGACGTGCTTGTGACCCCGGGCTTCCGCGAGGCGTACCCGTACGGACTCAAGCGCGACGAGCAGATGCCGCCGTTGGAGCAGGGCGATACGGTCGACGTATTCGACATTAAGCTCGAGGCCAAGCAGACCGAGCCGCCCGCGCGCTACAGCCAGGGTAAGCTCGTGCAGGAGATGGAAAAGCGCGGCCTGGGCACCAAGTCCACGCGCGCGAGCATCATCGAGCGCCTGTACGCCGTGCGCTACCTCAAAAACGATCCCGTGGAGCCGAGCCAGCTGGGCATCGCCATCATCGACGCGCTGACGCAGTTTGCCCCGCGCATCACGAGCCCCGATATGACCAGCGAGCTCGACGGCGACATGACTCGCGTCGAGCGCGGCGAGGACACCGAAGAGCATGTCGTGACGCACTCGCGCGCGCTGCTGGCCGGCGTGCTCGACGAGCTGCTCAAGCATACGCAGGAGCTGGGCGACGCCATCAGCGACGCCGTCACGGCTGATGCGCGCGTGGGCGCCTGCCCCAAGTGCGGCAAGGATCTGGTTATGAAGACGAGCGCCAAGACCCGTGGCAGCTTCATTGGCTGCATGGGCTGGCCCGACTGCGACGTGACCTATCCGGTGCCGAGCGGCGTCAAGGTGAGCCCGCTCGAGGGCGAGGCCGCCGTGTGCCCCGAGTGCGGCGCGCCGCGCATTAAGTGCCAGCCGTTCCGCCAGAAGGCCTTCGAGATTTGTGTGAACCCCACGTGCCCCACCAACTACGAGCCCGACCTTAAGGTGGGCGAGTGCAAGGTGTGTGCCGAGGCCGGACGCCATGGCGACCTGATCGCGCACAAGAGCGAGAAGAGCGGCAAGCGCTTTATCCGCTGCACCAACTATGACGATTGCGGCGTGAGCTATCCGCTGCCGGCGCGTGGCAAGCTCGAGGCGACGGGCGAGACCTGTCCCGAGTGCGGCGCCCCCATCGTGGTGGTTAACACGGCGCGCGGTCCGTGGCGTATCTGCGTCAACATGGACTGCCCGACCAAGGAGAAGAAGCCCGCCCGCGGCCGCAAGACTACGACCAAGACGAGCGCGGCGAAGAAGACCGCGGCAGCCAAGAAGACGACGGCTAAGAAAGCCACTGCCGCCAAGAAGACGACCGCGAAGAAGTCGACTGCCAAGAAAGCAGCCGCCGACAAGTAACCGAGCACATATCCGAGCACATATAGACACGGTGGGGCCGGGCGCGCAAATGCAAATGCGCGCCCGGCCCCACTTCTAAGTTGCGGTGAAATAGGGACTGTTTTTGCTGGTAAAAGGTCTAATTAATCCCTATTTCACCGCAAGTTTTGATCAGTTGTTGGGATTACTTCACTTCGACGGGTGCGGCGCCGGGGTAGCGGTCCTCAAAGTCCAGACGGTATTTGTTTTCGTTGGTGCCCGCTACGTTGTCGCGCGCCAGCGGCGCCACGATCTCGTCCTTGTGGTTGGCGGGGCTGGAGTACTCAAGGCTGATCTCCCAGGCATCGCAAATCACGTCGATGCGGTTCTCCAAGTCGTCGTAGAGCGTGATGATGTCTTTCCACGAGCTGTAGTTCTGCGAGTCGATGGGAACGTCCAGGTCCTCGACCTCGTCCTTCAGGTTGTCGATCTGATCCTCGAGCGCCTCGGCGGCATCGCTGGCAGATTGACGCGAGCTGCGGTCATCCTTGAGATAGTACGTGTTAAACGTGGTAGCGCAGTCGCGGACCTGCTGATCAAGATCGGAGAGCCTGCTGTAGTAGGAGCTCAGCTGGTCGTAGACGTTCTGCTCGCTGATGGTGGCGGCATCGTCGGCGTCATCGTCATCATCGTCAAGCTTGTTGGGGTCGCCCTTAACGGAGACGTCATCGTCGTCGTGGTCGATTTTGACCTTTTCGATTGTCGTGCCCTTGGTATCGTCGGCGCCCTTGTCGAAAGGCTTGATCATAAAGAACACGACGAGCGCGATAATCACGACGACTAGCGCGGCGATGATGCCGATGAGCAGGGCGTTGTTATTTTTGGGCGCGGCGGGGGCACCGGCCTGCGGAGCAGCGGTCGGAATGGGTTGCTGAGCCGCGGAGCCGGCTGGCGTCGCCCATTGCTGCGTCGTGCCGACTTCGGGCTGGGGAGCGGGCATGGGCTGATGGGCGGACTGCACGGTCACGTCCGCCTGCTGGGGCTGAGCCGCCGTGGGCTGCTGCGCAGACTGAACCGTGGTCGCGGCGGTGTCGAAGGCGGCATCGGGCGCGGCGGCATGTTCGGCTGCCTGCGCATCCTCTTGCGACTGAGAAGCCTGGCCATCATCGGTTACCGGCGTTCCGCAGCTGGTGCAAAAACGCTCGTCGTCTTTCAGAAGCTTGCCGCAATGGGTGCAAAACCGGGGCATGATGGTTCCTTCCATTCGATGTGTTGGCTAGATTATAAGGTGGTTCAGGTGCGGTTGGGCCGCGCCGACCCAACTGGTTATGTGAGGATAGTCGTGCCGCGCAAGCCCTGTCGTATGCGTCACAATGAGTGCGGCGTGCTGGGTGTCCGGCGCGGCCGTTTATCGACGGCTCGGTAGAATGCGATGGTGGGGAGTGAGTCTGTGTACTGCGGCGAGCAAGGTCGGGGTGGCGGCGACAACGTGGAGGCGTTCCGGTTCCCGCCGGGGGATGCGCCCCTCGCTGTGTGCGATTGCTCGCGTCGGGTGTTTTGTGCCGGGATGTTGACGGGAGCGCTTGCCTCGGTGATGAGTCTCGGCGGTTGTGCTGCGCGCCGCAACGAGGCTGAGGGCTCTGCTGTCCCTGCCAAACAAAAGGCGAATCATCCGTCCACTCAAAAGACGGAAGCTGTCTCCCGGGCTTCTTGGATTGCCGGCCTTCAGCAAGATATCGAAGCCCTTGTCGAGCCATATAGTGGGTCTACCTCGGTCTATGCTGTGGCGCTTGACCCTCAAACGTTCGCGTCGCTCGATGGTGAAGTCGCTGTGGCGCCGGACGCGCGACGTGTGGCGGCAAGCATCATCAAGCTTCCCATTCTCGCTTGTGCGCTCGAGACCGTGACGGCGGGAGAGCTGTCCCTCGACGAGCAGATAACGGTAACGCAACAGGATATCGTGGGCGGCAGCGGCAACATTCAGTCGCGCGGCGCGGGTGTGTCGTACAGTATTGACGAGCTGCTGCACGCTATGATCGCCCAGAGCGATAACGTGGCAGCGAACCTTGTTATCGGCAGGCTTGGCATGGATACGGTCAACGAAACGTGTGCCGCATTGGGGCTGACCCAGACCGTGCTCGCTCGTTTGATGATGGATGCCGAGGCCCAGGCACAAGGTCGCGAGAACTATACGAGCGCCCGTGATGCTGCGGCCGTGTTGCAACGGCTGGCGGCGGGGACAATCGCGACGCCTGAGCTGTGCGAGCGAGCACGCGGATATCTGCTGGCGCAGGAAGACGCGCGCGGTATTGTCGAGGGCGTTCCCGGCGGCGTTTTGGTCGCGCACAAAACGGGCAGCCTGCCGAATGCTCAGCACGATGCCGCAATCGTCTACGCCGAGCGCCCTTACATGCTGGCAATCCTCACCCAAGATCTCGAACGCGAACAGGCCTTGGCCTTGGAGCGCGACGTCTCCTCCGCTATCTATGCCCGCGCCCCAATGACTAGGTCCGATTTGGGGTGCGCCGGACGCTGGGGTATCATGGCTTGGTTGCTATAACTTGCATTTTCGCGCCTTGTAGGAAGGGGCTGCGCCCATGGCTTTTGAGCCCGCTCAACATAGCTTTATCACGCTCGAGGGCGTCGACGGCGCCGGCAAGTCCACGCAGGCGCGTCTGCTGGCCCGCGCGCTCGACCTCGCTGGCTATCAGGTCGTAACTCTGCGCGAGCCGGGCGGCACAGCCATCAGCGAAAAGATCCGCGCCCTGCTGCTCGACCCCGCCAATACGGCGATGGGCGACACCTGCGAGCTGCTGCTCTACGAGGCCGCGCGTGCCCAGCTGGTGCACGAGGTCATCGCGCCCGCCCTCGCTGCCGGCAAGGTGGTCCTGTGCGATCGTTTCTACGATTCCACGACCTGCTATCAGGCGTTTGCCGATGGTCTCGACCGTCAGATGGTACGCGATGCCAACAACCTGGCTGTCGCCGGTACGCATCCGGCGCTCACGCTCGTCTATCACGTCACGCCCGAGCAGGCGGCGCTGCGCATGGCGGCCCGCGGTGCGGCCGATCGCATGGAGGCCAAGGGCATGGCCTTCCAGGAGCGCGTCTACCAGGGAATTTGTGCAATTGCTGCCGAGGAGCCAGACCGCGTAAAGCTCATCGACGCCACTGCGTCGATCGCAGACGTCTTCGCGCAGACGGTCGAGCTGGTTCGTGCGCACGGTCTCGACATCCCCCAGGATGCCGTCGCCGCCGCGCTTGCCCAGGAGGCTGAGTAACATGGCCCCCGCTCCGGCAAGCCTGCTGGCCAAGCTCGACACCCAAGAGCGCGTGCGCGACTTTTTGACCAACGCCATCGCAAGCGGCCGCGCATCGCACGCCTACCTGTTTTTGGGCGCGCCCGGTGCCGGCAAGCTCGACGCCGCATGGGCGCTTGCCCAGGCATTCCTGTGCGAGCGGGACGGCTGTGGTTCGTGCGACAGCTGCGTGCGCGTCGCGCGCCATACGCATCCCGACGTGCACTATTACACGCCCGAAAGTGCTACGGGCTACCTCATCGCGCAGACCCGCGAGCTGCTCGACGACGTGCCCCTGGCGCCCATCCGCGCCAAGGCCAAGGTTTACATCATCGACCGTGCCGAGCAGCTGCGCGCCAACACCGCCAACGCGCTACTCAAAACGCTCGAGGAACCGCCCGAGGGCGTCATGTTCATCCTGCTGGGCACCTCGGCCGACGTGATGCTGCCCACCATTGTGAGCCGCTGCCAGTGCGTACCGTTTCGGCTGCTGTCGCCCACTGTGGCCGCGCAGGCCGTGAGCCGCGCTACCGGTCAGGATCCCGCGCGCTGCCGCATGGCCGTCGCTGTGGCGGGAAGCCCCACGCGCGGCATCGAGTTCCTTAAGAGCGCCGAGCGCCAGGACGCCCGCCGCCAGATGGTCCGCGCCATCGATTCGCTCATCGCTGCCGACGAGGCCGATGTGCTCAGTCGCGCCAAGTCGCTCATCGTCGCCGTCAAGGGGCCGCTCGCCGAGGTCAAGTCCACGCAGGAAAAGGTGCTCGAGCAAAATGCCGACTACCTTTCGCGTGGAGCATTGAAGCAGCTTGAGGACCGCAACAAGCGCGAACTCAACGCGCGCGAGCGTTCGGGTATCATGGAAGCGCTGGCGAGCGCGCGGACGCTCATGCGCGACGTACTGCTGACGCTTCAGGATGAGGCGGCAGACGTTGTGAACGAGGACGTGCGCGACACGATCGGGCGGCTTGCCGCGGCGACGAATGTTGCGGGTGCCACCCAGGCGCTCGAGGCGGTTGCCACGGCTGAGCGCAACATCGCCAGAAACGTTACTCCCCAGCTGGCCATCGAGGTCATGCTGTTCGATATCAGGAAGGCACTGAAATGCCGTTAGTCGTACCCGTTAAGTTTACCTACGCCTCGCGCGACCTGTGGTTCGACCCACAGGATCTGGATATCCTCGAGGCCGATTATGCCATTTGTTCTACCGAGCGCGGAACCGAGATCGGCCTGGTCACGGCCGACCCCTTCGAGGTGCCGCTCGACGAAATCGGTCAGCCGCTCAAGCCCGTGTTGCGCGTAGCGAGCGACATCGACCTGCAGCTTGCCGACGACCTGGCTATCCAGGGTGACGAGGCCATGGTCGACTTCCGCCGCCTGGTCAAGGAGCTCGACCTCGAGATGAAGCCGGTCGGCGTCGAGTACCTGTTTGGCGGCGAGAAGGCCGTGTTCTACTTTGCTGCCGAGGAACGCGTCGATTTCCGTCAGCTCGTCAAGGACCTGTCCTCGACGCTGCACATTCGCGTCGACATGCGCCAGATCGGCGTGCGCGACGAGACCCGCCTGGTGGGCGGCTATGCCCAGTGCGGCCAGGAGCTCTGCTGCACGCGCTTTGGCGGACAGTTTGAGCCCGTCTCGATTCGTATGGCAAAAGAGCAGGACCTGCCGCTCAATTCGTCCAAGATCAGCGGCGTGTGCGGCCGCCTGATGTGCTGCCTGCGTTATGAGTTCGAGGCGTACAAGGACTTTAAGAGCCGCGCACCCAAAAAGAAGACACTCATCGATACGCCGCTGGGCAAGGCACGCATCCAGGAATACGACACGCCGCGCGAGCAGCTGGTGCTGCGCCTGGAGAACGGCAAAGTCTTTAAGGTCAACTTGGCCGATATGACGTGCTCGGAGGGCTGCAAAAAGAAGGCCGCCGAGCAGGGCTGCAGCTGCCGCCCCGACTGCGTGACGCGCGACGTGCTCGAGCGCATCGAGTCGCCCGAGATGCGCCTGGCGCTTATGGAGCTCGACCGCGAGAACGGCGTCGACGTGGGCGATGGCCTGTCGAGCGCCGACCGTCTGGCCGGCACGTCGATGCCCAAGCGCCGCCGTCGCGATGCGGACGCCGATACCCG
>JAIIUG010000053.1:0-15390 GCA_022739635.1 Collinsella sp.
GCCATGGGCGCCAACCCGGCTCAGACCCTCAAGGCCATCCACGAGGCCGAGGCCTACGACGGCCCGTCCCTCATCATCGGCTACAGCCCCTGCGAGATGCACTCCATCAAGAAGGGCGGCATGCAGAACTGCCAGGCCGAGATGAAGAAGGCCGTCGAGTGCGGTTACTGGAACCTCTTCCGCTTCAACCCCGAGGCTGCTGCCGGTAAGAAGTTCTCGCTCGATTCCAAGGAGCCCGCGGGCGGCTATCAGGAGTTCCTGATGAACGAGGCCCGTTACGCTTCGCTGACGCGTTCCTTCCCCGAGCGCGCCGAGGAGCTCTTCAAGGAGAACGAGCAGGCCGCTATGGACCGCTACGCTCACCTGCTGAAGCTCAAGACGGTGTACAACGAGGCCTAGGTCTCCCACCGCAGGATCTGAGGGCTGACCTTCGCGGACGTCCTCGGACATGAAAGAACCCCCGCTGCGCACTACGTGCGGCGGGGGTTCTTTCGTCCTGCGGAGTGTCCGCGAAGGTCAGCCCTCAGATCCTGCTGCGACTACGTCCTCGGATTGTGTGGGCGGATGAAGGACGTGGCTGGTCGGGTATTCCGTCCCCTTCGCTGTTTCGCGGCTTTGCCGCGAAGCCTCGCGTTACTTTGGGGATGGATGGAGGATTTGGCTGTTGCTGCCTTCTATCCCCGTGCTTTGGGGGTTGGCTGCCTTTTTGGAGCTCATCTATATTCCTTATGCTGGATGAAATGCCCCATGTTTTTGTAAGGGTGCATACTCGTCAAATTAATGCATAGAATCTCGTATAGTGCGAGTAAGATTTTGCGCTGTCTGTTTTGCGTTTAGCAAAGATATAGTTTGCATAATCCAGCCTAATCCTCGCTCTATTTAAATAAAGTCGCACGTAAAAGGCTTAGATATGTTTAAGCGGGCATTCTTTACGCTGAGCGGTTAAAAACGACCGTTCACCGTTCAACTATTTTCAAAATGAATAAAATGAGCGATAAAGAGAATATAAACCTTAATAAACTCGCGTATTGCACGGACGCGGGTTATTAATGGGTTGTAGGCCTTTTACAGAAAGGATTCCAGCAATGTCTAAGCCTCTTGGCAAGCCCGATCGTATTGTCGTCGCCCTCGGCGGCAACGCCCTCGGCAACAACCCCGTCGAGCAGATCGAGGCCGTGAGCAACACCGCCCACGCCCTCCTCGGCCTCATCGAGCAGGGTAACGAGATCATCATCACCCACGGCAACGGCCCGCAGGTCGGCATGATCCAGAACGCCTTCGCCGCCGCCCACGATGCCATCGGCACCCCCGAGATGCCGCTGCCCGAGTGCGGCGCCATGTCTCAGGGCTATATCGGCTATCACCTGCAGCAGGGCATTGGCCGCGAGATGCACAAGCGCTATAAGCGTTGGCACGCCGCAACCGTCGTCACCCAGATCGAGTGCGATCCGGACGATCCCGCGTTCAAGAATCCGACCAAGCCGATCGGCCCCTTCTGCACCGAGGAGCAGGCCAAGGAGTTCATGGCCGAGGATCCCTCCAAGGTCTTCGTCGAGGATTCTGGTCGCGGCTGGCGTCGCGTCGTCGCTTCCCCCGATCCCAAGAAGATCGTCGAGGCTGACTCCATCCTCAACCTGCTCGATAACGAGTTCATCGTCATCGCCTGCGGTGGTGGCGGCATCCCCGTCGTCCGCGACTACGAGAACAAGGGCTGCTACAAGGGCGTTCCCGCCGTCATCGATAAGGACCTGGGCGGCGAGCTGCTGGCCGAGGACTGCGACGCTGACGTTCTGTTCCTGCTGACCGCCGTTGAGCATGTCGCCATCAACTTTGGCAAGCCCAACCAGGAGGAGCTCGAGGACCTCACCGCCGACGAGGCCGAGCGCCTGGCCGACGAGGGCCAGTTCGGCAAGGGTTCCATGGAGCCCAAGGTCCGCGCTGCCATCAAGTTCGCGCGTTCCCGCAAGGGCCGCACCTGCATCATCGGCGCTCTGGACAAGGCCGCCGAGACCATGGCCGGCCTCTCCGGTACCCGCATCCACGAGTAGTCTCTACTCTGCTGCATCTCTTGTGGGTGCCAGGCAAAGCGCCCACAAACTAGCCTCTCTTCATGAGCCCCGCAGTCCGCTCCGGCTGTGGGGCTTTTGCTATTCACCTAGTCGTTGGGGACGTTCTTAAATGACTAGTCAAACAAGAGCGTCCCCAATGACCACTCATTTAAGCCTGTCCCCAATGATTAGTAGTAGGCCCACATGGCTTCGACTTCGTTAAGGACCTCTACGACACCCCAGCGGCGGGCGCTGCGGCTGGCCGAGTTGGGGTCGAAGACTTCAATCTGGTCGGCGTCGTCAATACCGTAAAGCACAATGTAGTGGCCCACGTTGGTAAAGGTGCCCGGCCGAACAGCGGCGATGACGGGCGCTCCCGAACGCAGCGCCTGAGTCATCGAGTCGCGATCGTTATGGAGCTCCGTTCCGTTAAGTCCCAACTGCCACGCGCCGCTCGTCATAAACGACCATTCGGTTGCACCGGTGGGGGCGTAATTGCCCGCCTCGGAAAGCGCGCACATATCGACGGGGGTCATATCGGTGCGTCCCGTCTTAAAGATATAGACCATGGTGAGGCACGTAGGCCCGCAGGCATTTTGGCGGATGGTACCGCCGGCGTAAGGCAGCTCCGACCATGCAGGGTCGATCTGATAGATATGGGGCATCGTGCCGGCTTGCCATTGCGAGCGCGGGGTCGAAAAGGCGAAAGAATAACCGGGCGCGACGGGGGCCTTGAGCAGCTTGTCCTCGGCGGTGGGCTCAAGGCCGGCCGAGCCGTGGGACATACAGGAGCTCATAAGCACAAAGACCAGACAGATGAGGATAGAGCACAGTGCGAGGCAAAGTCGACGAGCCGGAAGGGCGGGGGCATTCACGTACGATGTCGAGCGGTAGGGCTTGCCGTCGCGTCCGCCTTGGGAATGCGAAAAGAAGCGGTTGATATGGATGCCGGACTGACGTGCGCCGTTGCGGCGCAGTTGCGGAACCTCGGCCTGGCGCTGTCGAGTGCGCGCGCCCAGGCGGCTATCTTGCTGCGCGCTTGTGCCCGTGCTCGGACGGTCACTCTGCCGTGTTCTGCTTGTCTGCTGCCGAGACGAAGGCCTGGGTTGCTCTTGAGGGCGTTGCGGATTGCTGCTCGTGGCACTTCTAGGCGTCGGCGTGGTGCGGCCAGCAAGGCGAACGCTTTGTCGCCGTTGATCACCGTCGTTGTATCCGTATGCCATTCGTACCGCCTTGTCTCATGTATAACCTGTCTATCCTACAAAAAAGATGTGCAACAAATGGGTCTGCGCGTCAAAAGCTCGGTAAACGGTACGAAAGGCGCAAAACACACGGTCTCAAAAACATCTCTCTATGCGCCCGATGAGCGTACGCCCGTTGGGCGGGCGGCAACAATGAGCGGCAAACCGTGCCGTTCGTCCCAAAAACGGCGCCGCTCGTTTTGCAGTTCTGCCTTCGGTCGAGCCACAAGCGGCGCTGCTGTGCCAAGGCCGTATCTTAAAGCCACGAAATAAAAGCGCGCGGCAAAACAGACCGCGCAAGGGGTGACGCCAAAGAGGCGTCAATAAGGAAAGGAGGGGAACAATGGCGGACAAGAACGCAGAAGTTGCAGTCGAAGGTAACGGCGGCATGAAGAAAACGCTTTCGCTCTGGAACTTCTTCACCATCGGTTTCGGTGCCATCATCGGTACCGGTTGGGTCCTGCAGGTCGGCGACTGGATGGTCGTGGGCGGCGGTCCCGTTCCCGCTATGATCGCATTCCTCTTGGGTGCAATCTTCCTCGTGCCCGTCGGAGCTGTTTTCGGTGAGCTCACGGCTGCTATCCCCATCTCGGGCGGCATCGTCGAGTATGTCGACCGTAGCTTTGGCCGTACGCTGAGCTACATCACCGGTTGGCTCCTGGCCCTGGGCAACGGCATCCTGTGCCCGTGGGAGGCCATCGCCATTTCGACCCTCGTGTCCGAGATGTTCGGCAGCCTGCCCGGTCTTGAGTGGCTGCGCGCCGTCAAGCTCTACACCATCTTGGGCGCCGACGTTTACTTGTTCCCGACGCTAATCGCGCTCGGCTTTGCAGTCTACGTCATCTTCCTCAACTTCCGCGGTGCCAGCTCGGCCGCCAAGCTCCAGGCCTTCCTGACCAAGGCTCTGCTCTGCGGCATGCTGCTCGCCATGGGTGTCTCGCTGTTCACCGGTTCGCCGGAACACGCCATGCCCGTGTTCTCCCAGGTCACCGGTGCTGGCGGCGGCAAGCCCGCTACCGAGGGCACCAGCCTGTTCGCCGGCATCGTGTCGGTCCTGGTTTTGACCCCGTTCTTCTACGCCGGCTTCGATACCATTCCTCAGCAGGCTGAGGAAGCAGCCGAGGGCCTCAACTGGAACAAGTTCGGCAAGATCATCTCCCTGGCCCTGCTGGCCGCCGGCGGCTTCTACATGGTCTGCATCTACTCGTTCGGCACCATCCTCGACTGGCATGAGTTTGTTAAGAGCCCGGTTCCCGCGCTTGCCTGCCTCAAGGGCATCAACATGCTCCTGTACCTGGCCATGCTCGTCATCGCCACGCTTGGACCCATGGGCCCGATGAACTCCTTCTACGGCGCCACGAGCCGCATCATGCTCGCCATGGGCCGCAAGGGCCAGCTGCCCGAGAAGTTCGCCGAGGTCGATCCCAAGTCCGGCGCTCCCAAGCTCGCCTGCGCCGTTCTGGGCGTCATCACCGTCATCGGCCCGTTCCTGGGCAAGAACATGCTCATCCCTCTGACCAACGTGTCGGCTCTCGCCTTCATCTTCTCCTGCGGCATGGTCGCCCTCGCTTGCCTGCGCATGCGCTTCACCGAGCCCGACCTGCCTCGTCCCTACGAGGTGCCCGGCGGCAAGTTTGGCATCAGCCTCGCTGTCGCTGCCTGCGCCGTCATCATCGGCCTGCTCGTGGTCCCGTTCTCTCCCGCCTCCCTCAACATGGTGGAGTGGAGCATCGTGATCGGCTGGCTGGCCGTTGGCCTGGCCCTCATGGCCTTCACCAATTCCCGCAAAAAATAACGCCTAGCCGGGGCGGATCGGGTGCGCGGACCCCTCTCTTCCGCGCACCGAACCCGGCACCACTTGGGTAGCTTTGTGAGGCCATAACCCAACATGGCCTCGCCCACTATATGGATCCATAAGGAGGAACCATGTCCACTAAGTACGCAATCGTTGGCGGCAAGCTCATCGACGGTACCGGTGCCGAGCCGGTCGAGAACTCCCTCGTTCTCGTCGACGACAACGGCAAGATCGAGTATGCCGGTGCTATGCAAGACCTTCCCGAGGGCGTTGAGGTTATCGACGCCGCTGGCAAGACCGTCCTTCCCGGCCTGATCGACACCCACCTGCACTTCTCGGGCAACCTGACCGACGATGACACCGATTGGGTCATGCAGCCGCTCCTCGAGAAGCAGGCCGTCGCTGTCAAGCAGGCCTACGACTGCCTCACCCACGGCCTCACTACCGTCTGCGAGATCGGCCGCTTTGGTATCCAGATCCGTGACTGCATCGACAAGGGCGTCTTTAAGGGCCCGCGCGTTCTGGCCACCGGTCTGGGCTTCTGCCGCGTTGCCGGTCACGGCGACTCCCACCACTGCACCCAGGAGCTCAACAAGGAATCCCATCCCTGGGGCGACCAGGTCGATGGTCCTTGGGATCTGCGCAAGGCCGTCCGTCGTCGCCTGCGCGAGAACCCCGATGCCATCAAGATCTGGGCTACCGGTGGCGGCATCTGGCGTTGGGATTCCGGTCGCGACCAGCACTATTGCTCCGAGGAGATCCAGGCCGTGGTCGAAGAGGCAAAGATGGTCGGCATCCCCGTGTGGAGTCACTGCTACAACAACCACGCCGCCGCCTACGATTCCGTCCGCTTTGGCTGCGAGCAGCTGATTCACGGCTTCGATATCGATGAGCGCACCATGGACCTCATGGCCGAGCAGGGCACCTTCTTCACCCCGACGATCGCCTTCCTTCCCACCTGGTACGCCACCTATCCGCCCGTCTACGTCCCCGAGCTGCACGACAAGTACGAGGGCACCCTGGTCGAGAAGGAGCTGCAGCGCAACTACGACTGCCTGCGCGAGGCCAAGAAGCGCGGCGTCGTCATGACGATCGGCTCCGACTCCTTCTCCTTCGTCACCCCGTACGGCACCTGCTCCATCGAGGAGATGTACGAGTTCGTCGACAAGATCGGCTTCACTCCGGTCGAGACCATCACCTGCGCCACCCTCAACGGTGCCAAGATGTGCCACATCGAGGACGAGACCGGTTCCATCGAGGCCGGCAAGTGCGCCGACCTGCTGGTTGTCAACGGTGACGTCGCCGCCGACATCCACGTGCTCAACACCGACAACATGGACGTCATCATGAAGGACGGCTGGATCGTCGAGGCTGGCACTTTTGGTGAGGCTAACAAATACAGCGCCTAAGATACCGTTTGTCGATGGCTTGATGTAAAACACAGTTTTTGATTGCATAATGCAATGGAGAGGGTCGCTTGCGGCCCTCTTTATTGCTATGGGTGCTACGGACAAGAGGGGATGACGGTGGATTTAAACAGGCTGATTCTGGGCAAGAGCTACAACTCTACCAAGGTCTTTCGTACGGCCCAGCATGTGGTTCAGGCCATCCTGCTCGGTATTGTCGTTCCGGCGCTTATCCTGCTGCTTATCTGGGATTTAACCGATAATCCCAATCCCGTTCCGGGCGTTGTCGTTATTGCCGGCCTGGTCATGCTGTGCTTCTTTTTCTCGTATGTCTTTGTGGTCCCCGACGACCTCACATCGAGCGCAACCGACCGTACGCTCGCCATCGCATCAAAAATATTCGCCTACACGTCGCGCGGCCTTACGCCCGAAGCGGCCCTGGGCGCCTCTAAAATTATCCTGTCCGAGACCATCGCCTCTGCCATCTGCTTTACCGATGGCAAACAGGTGTTGGCAAGCTGGGGCGAGGACTCGGCAAAGTGCCCTGCCGGCACCCCGGTCGTGCTCAAGACCACGCTCAACGTGATCGAGTCCGGCGAACAGAGTGTATTTTCGCGCGACGCCTCCAATGAGACGGGCGGCTATTTTCCCCGTCTGCGCGCCGGCATTGTCGCGCCGCTGACCGTGCGCGGGCATTGCGTGGGCACGCTCGAGCTGTATTACCCCCGCCTGAGCAGCATCGATATGCGCCAGACGGCGTTGGCCTCGGGCTTTGCCGATCTCATTTCCACGCAGCTCGCCAGCTTTGAGCTCGAGCGCCAGGACGAGCTCACGGCCCGCGTGGAGCTTCGCGCCCTGCAGTCGCAGGTCGACCCGCATTTTCTATTCAATACCATCAGCACCATCGTGTCGCTCGTTCGAACCGAGCCCGACAAGGCACGATCGCTGCTGATCGACTTCTCCAACTACTATCGTCAGACGCTTTCTGACTCCGATACGCTCACCACGCTCGAGCACGAGGTGGAACAGGGCACTCGTTATATCAATCTTATGCAGGCCCGGTATGGCGACGGCCGTCTGCGCGTCTCGGTCGACATCGACTTTGAGGTGCGCGACAGCCTGGTACCGCCGTTTATCTTGCAGCCGCTGCTCGAAAACTGTATCAAGCACGCGCAGCGCGAGACCGAGCCGCTTTCTATTCGTGTTAGGGCTTTCGAGACCGATGACGGTTTGGAGATCATCGTCGAAGACGACGGCATCGGTATGAGCGAAGAAGTCTGCGCGCATCTGTTTGAGCAGCATCGCCGAGAGGAGCCCGAGAGCATTACCGCCGACGGCTCCGTCAAGCGAGGTTGCGGCCTGGCGCTCTTCAACGTGCTTCAGCGCATCCATTTCTTTTACGGAGAAGATTCCGGCATGCGCGTGAAGTCCCAGGAGGGCGTGGGAACGCAGGTCATCGTTGAGTTGAACGGCGAGCCGCATGAGCCGGCGCCGCTAACGGTGTAGCACGCGGTTGGATTGAGAGAAAAAGAGGGGAAGCGCATATGTCCGAGGGATGGAACATCTTGGTGGTTGATGACGAGCCCCCTATTAGGGCTGAGCTACGTTATCTGTTGGAAAAGGATGCGCGTGTGGGCCAGATTGCCGAGGCGGGCAATGTTACCGAAGCCGTGGAGTCGATTCTGTCGAACAAGCCCGACGTGCTGTTTTTAGACATTACCATGCCCGGTCGCTCGGGAATCGAGCTTGCCGAGACGCTGCAGAACCTAAAGACGCCGCCGGTCGTGGTGTTTGTGACGGCATTTGCCGAGTATGCGGCCGATGCCTATAACCTCGATGCCGTCGATTACATCGTCAAGCCAGTCGAGGATGCCCGCCTGTCAAAGGCGCTCGACAAGATCGAGACCGCTCTGGGCGCTCGCCGTGTCGTCCATGCTCCGAGCCAGCCATTGCGCCTGACGGTGGATCGTGGGGGTAAAAAGGTGTTCATTCCCGTGGCGGATGTCTGCTACTTTGAGGCACGCGCCGATTTTTGCAACGCCGTCTGCGCCGAGGGAACATACCTGATCAATGAGTCGATTTCCTCGCTCGAGCGGCGCCTGGCCTCCGAGGGCTTTATCCGTGTCCACCGCAGTTATCTGGTCAATTTGGAAGACGTGCACAATGTCGAGATCGGCTCCACGGGCCTGATGGAGCTCAGGCTCGATCGCGTGACCTCGACGGTGCCCGTGTCCCGCCGTCGCGCTGCCGAGGTCAAGGTGCACTTGGGACTTGCGTAGGCGGTCTGCATGCCATCGTTTATCGCCGCAGGTTTGGCATGACCGCACGGTGGGCATAATGGGTGACATCGAATGAAATCGAAAGGATCATTATGCCCGCGCTCATTACGCATCATCTGTTTGGCGAGGAAAGCATCGACCGTCTTCCGCAGGGCGTTATCACGTCCGACGAGGAGCGCATCGCCTTTATCCTGGGAAACCAAGGTCCCGACCCGTTTTTCTTCCACATGCTCACGCCGCGCGTTTCCGACTGCACGTCGCTTGCTCAGGTCATGCACCGCTCGCGCATGTCGCGCCAGTTCTCGTGCCTGCGCGACGGCGTGTCGCACCTGCAGCCGCGCGACGCCAATCTGGGCCGCGCCTTTGCGCTGGGCCTGCTGTCGCACTATGTGCTCGACCGCAATGCCCACCCCTTTGTCTACGAGCAGCAGTTTGGCATTGTGGATTCCGATCCTGCGCTCGAGGCTTCGGGCAGTCAAGTTCACGCCGTGCTCGAAAGCGACTTGGACGTGCTGATGCTGCAGCTCAAGCGCGATGGGGCCACGGTCGAGGATTATCCGCCGGCGGGCGAGATCGTCACCACCGACCGTATCAATCGTGTTGCCGGCGTGCTGATGAGCTACGTCGCCGGGCGCGTGTACGGTATCGACATCCCGGCGGGGGAGTACGCCGGCGCTGTAGCCGACATGCAGCTGCTCTACCGCACTATCGAGCCGGCCGGTTCGGCCAAGACGCGCGCGATTGCCCTGCTCGAGGGCTTGGTGCACGATTATTCGCTGCTCGACGGCCTTGCGCACCGTGTGACGACCGAGCTGCCCGAGCGTACCGGCAACCTGGGCCACTTGGCATGGAAGAACCCCTTTACTGATGAAGTCTCGAACGAGAGTTTCCCCGAGGTCTTTGACCGCGCGCTGGTCGATTACGAGTGCACGGTCGCCCGCTTTATCGAGACCGGCGATATGGAAGCCGTGACCAACCACGTCAATTACAGCGGTCGCGTGCTCGGCGCCGACGAAGAGTTCGACCGCGAGGAGTAGGGCTCGTGCGTGCCCCTTTGCCGAATCCTTACCGGCGCCTCTGGACAATTGGGGTACGATGAACTAACTGTATATCGGGCGAATACGAAGGGGCCCTGTCCATGAAATATACCAAGCTCGAGCGTAACTGGGTTATGTACGATGTGGGCAACTCGGCCCTCGTGCTGCTCAATACCTCGGTGGTGCCCATCTACTTTAACGCCATCAATACCGGTGCTTCCTCGGCAGACCTGGTGGTCGCCTGGGGCAACGCGCAGACGATTGCCTCGCTAGTCATTGCCATGCTCATGCCCATTCTGGGCGCGCTTGCCGATTACGCCGGCAACAAGATCAAGTTCTTCTTGGGCTTCTTCCTCACGGGCCTGGTCCTTTGCCTGGCGCAGGCTATCCCCATGTCCGCCATGGCATTTTTGACCGTGTACGTGCTGTGCACCATCGGCCTTAACTCTTCTATGACGTTCTACGACGCCATGCTGCCCGACATTACCACCGACGAGCGCATGGACGCCGTGTCCAGCTCGGGCTATGCCTGGGGCTACATCGGTTCCACCGTGCCGTTCATCATCTGCCTGGCGCTTATCATGGGTGGCCCCGCTCTTGGCGTCCCCACCATGCTGGCAACGCGTCTGTCGTTTATCATCACCGGTGCCTGGTGGCTCATCTTTACCCTGCCGCTCATTCGCACCTATAAGCAAAAGTACGGTCGCGAGCGCGGTCCCCAGGACACCATCGGCCACATCGTGGGCGGCGTGTTCTCCGAGGTCGGACATACCATGCGCGAAATCGCCCACAACAAGACCGTGCTGGTCTACATGATCGCGTTCTTCTTCTACATCGACGGTGTGCACACGGTCATTTCCATGGCAACCAGCTACGGATCGGCTTTGGGCATCGACTCGACCCAGCTGGTGCTGGCGCTGCTCGTCACGCAGTTTGTGGCCTTCCCGTCCGCCATCATCTACGGCAAGCTCGCCGGTCGCGTGGGCACACTCAATATGATCTTGGTGGCCGTCGCCGCCTACATGGGCATCGTGCTCTTTGCCGCGTTCTTCCTAAAGACCGCCTTTGAGTTCTGGGTGCTTGCCATTATGGTCGGCCTGTTCCAGGGTGGCGTGCAGGCACTCAGCCGCAGCTACTTTGGCCGCATTATCCCTAAGGAAAAATCCAACGAGTACTACGGCTTCTTCGATATCTTTGGTCGTTATGCAAGCGTCATGGGCACCTTTCTAGTGTCGGTCGTCACCTCGCTGACCGGCAACCCGTCGCTGGGCGTCCTTTCCATTGGCGTGCTGCTGGTTGTTGGCTTTATGCTGCTGGTCCGCCTGTCCCGCATGACTCAGGCGGCGGCGTAAGGCAACCGGGCTCAGTACAGCAATTGTGCCTATCTGCAGTACTCTTTTGGAAGTAGCCGCATAAATCATTCTGACTTCCGAGCAATGTTTAGCCCAAGTGGGTATGATGGAATCAGCTAGGTCGCGGGGCGTCGCCTGTGTTTGGCGGCGCCCCGTTTTTGTGTTGCAAGGAGGGTAAAGGTATGAACGCCACGGTTGTGATCCCAACATATTGGGCGGGCGATGATACCCAAGCAAACGCTCCCGGCACCTACGATCACTCGACGTCGCTCAATGCCGCCAACCCGGAGCTCGATCGCTGCCTGACTTCACTCGAACAGGTGCGCGACATTCCGCGCATCATTCTCTTGGTGGTCTGTCCGGTTTCTGCCACGGCCGACGTATCCCATCGCGTGCACGAAATCGTTAATGCGCATCCCACACTTAAGGTCACCGTCGTTACCAATACTCAGGCTTCGCGTGTTGCCGACCGCGTGGCACAGATTGCGCCCAAAGGCTCGGGCGAGTGCGTGAGCCTGCGCGGCTACGGCGCCATCCGCAACATGGGTCTTGCCTGCGCGGCGGTGCTGGGGCACGACGCGGTTGTGTTTTTGGATGACGACGAGACCGTCATCGATGCCGACTTTATGAAGCGTGCGACCTATGCGCTGGGCCAGCAGACGCGTCAGGGCCTGCCGATTTTAGTCAAGAGCGGATACTTTTATGATCGCGACGGGTCGCCGCTGGCTCCCACGGACAAAGTGGGCATTTGCCATCGCTGGTGGACCAAGCGTATCGAGTTCAATCGCTGGATGAAAAAGGCGCTCTCGGGCACCCGCATCTCGCGCTCCAATTACGTATGCGGCGGCCTGATGGCCCTGCACGCCCGCGCCTTTACGCGTGTGGCCTTCGACCCGTTTATCACCCGCGGCGAGGATCTGGACTACCTGTTTAACATGCGCATGTTCGGCTATGACGTGTGGTTCGATAACGAGTGGGCCGTGCGCCACCTGCCGCCCGAGTCCGAGAAGCGCTCGCCGCGCTTTATGCAGGACGTGTACCGTTGGTACTACGAGCGGGCCAAGCTGACGTTCGCCGCGCACCAAAAGGAGCTCATTCCGGTTACGGCCGCATCACTCATGCCCTATCCGGGTCCGTGGATCTCGCGCGAGCTCGACGACCGCGTGCGCAAGACCGCCATGGTTCGCAGCATGTTTACCCGCGAGCACGAGGGGTATCTGCGCATCTGGCGTCATGGTATTGACGAGGCCAAGACCTATGCCCG
The DNA here is from genome assembly GCA_022739635.1 of Collinsella sp. Lineage (GTDB taxonomy): Bacteria > Actinomycetota > Coriobacteriia > Coriobacteriales > Coriobacteriaceae > Collinsella. The sequence goes on from JAIIUG010000053.1 coordinate 12,423, forward strand.
CCAAAACGCCGCAAGCTACCTGCGTTTTCAGAGTTTCTGGCCCAAGATTATGGACGAACTTTGGCGCGACGCACAACTGATTAGCATCCTGGAGGGGACTGAATGATCGACCGCCGCGCCCAGCGCGATAATTCAATTTCAATCTTTCGCATCATCGCCGTTGTTTGCGCCGTTTGCGTGTTGGCGTACTTTATCTTTGCCCTGGCGACTGGCATTGAGCCGATTGCCACGGTGATTGCCTGTGCGCTGCTGTGCATCTTCCTGTGCATCTTTATCTTTTTGACGCTCAATCCCGATTCGGTACGCTCCCAGTACACCGAGGAGACGCTCTCGGTTGCCTCGGCCATGCTCGAGGACATTAAGGGCGGTCTGACGCAGGAATCGGCGCTTTTGGTGTGCCGGCGTATCCTGCCCGAGACACGTGCCATGACCGTTGCCATCACCGATGAGGGCAACGTGCTGGCCTGCGCGGGCGAGTTCGAGGAAAAGCTGCTGCCCGATTCGCCCATCCACACGCTTGCCACGCGCTACGTCATTGAGCACGGCATCGTGCAGTCGTTCAACCGCGTGGTGGACGTGGTGGGTTCGGATGGCTCGCACAACCATGTTCCCGCCGGTATCATCGCGCCCATCAAGGTGGGCGACCGCACCGTCGGCACGCTCAAGTTCTACTACAAGACCCCGCGTGCCGTCGACCGTACCCAGTATGCGCTCGCCTCGGGTTTTGCCGAGATTCTGTCCACGCAGCTCGCCATCCACGAGCTCGAGGTGCAAAAGGAGCTCACGGCCCGTGCCGAGGTTCGTGCCCTACAAGCGCAGATCAATCCGCACTTTCTGTTCAACACGCTCAACACTATCGCGTCGTTTACGCGCACCGATCCGCTGCGCGCCCGCGAGCTGCTGCGCGAGTTCTCCTCGTTCTATCGCGCCACGCTCGACAACTCGGGGTCGCTTATCCCGGTCTCGCGCGAGGTTGCCCAGACCAAGCGCTACCTGACGTTTGAGAAGGCGCGCTTTGGCGAGGACCGCGTACTGGCGACCTTCGATGTCTCCGAGGATGTCGAGGACACGTTGGTCCCGGCCTTTGTAATCCAGCCCATCGTCGAGAACGCCGTGCGGCATGGCATGGGCGATGACGATGCCCTGCGGATTGACGTGACCGTCCATCAAGACGGCGACGACGCAATCCTGATTGCCGTAGCCGACAACGGTGTGGGCATGGACGAGGGCACCGCCGCCAGGCTGTTTGATGAGCGCTCCGCCCGCCCCGATGCCAGTTCCCCGCAAGGTGGCGGCGCCGGTGTGGCCATGCACAATATTTCTGAGCGCATCCATCGCTTTTATGGACCGCACTCTTATACGCGCGTCGAATCGGCGCCGGGCAAGGGCACCAAAGTGCTCCTGCACCTTGATTTGTCAGAGAGCATCTTTGACATTCAAGAGTAAAATAAAAGGCTATGGGCTCAACGCCAAGCGGCGGATGCCCGGCGTAGTTTGTTGACGAAAGGTTTAATCCCTATGCTGCGTGCGATGATTGTGGATGATGAGGCCCCGGCCCGTTCGGAACTTCGCTTCTTGCTCGAGCAGACGGGCAAGATCGGCACGATCACTGAGGCGTCGAGCGTCCGCTCCGCCATTGAGATGTTGATGGAAAGCCGCGTCGATGTCGTATTTCTCGATATCTCGATGCCCGGTGCTTCTGGTCTGCAGCTTGCCGAGGCACTGCATAAGCTTAAGAATCCGCCGGCGATTGTGTTTGTGACTGCGTATAGCGATCATGCCGTCGAGGCGTTCGACGTAGATGCCGTCGATTACCTAATGAAGCCGGTTGAGGAGGCGCGCCTGGATCGCGCGATCGAGAAGGTCATGCAGCGCGCCAAGCCCGTCACGGACAGCAAAGCCACCATCGAGCGCATTCCGGTGGAAAAGGGCGGCCGTAAAGTCCTCATTCCCGTGGATGACATTCGCTTCATCATGGCCAAGGACGATTACTCCTGTATCTATACCGTCGATGACCGTTTTCTATCGACGACTTCGCTGGCGCAGTTCGAGGCCAAGCTTTGCGACTTTGGCTTCTTTCGCGTTCATCGTCGCTATATCGTCAACTTGGCGTGCGTCACAGATGTCGAGACGGTGCCCTCGGGCGCTATCCAACTGGGCATTACGGGCGTCGACGAACGCGTGCCGGTCTCGCGCCGCCGCGTTGTGCCGCTCAAGAAGGCCCTGAGCCTCTAGCACACTGGCCCCGCAGCCCTGTAGACCAATTGTCTGCGGAGCCGTGGGGCTTTTTGTATATACGTCGAATCGGTTTTGCAGAAGGGATCTCATGAACAGTGCAGGCGCCAAGCGCATCGACATCATCTCGGACACCCACGGCTATCTTTCGCCCGCGCTTCTGGACGAGCTCAAGGGCGCAGATCTGATCATCCACGCCGGAGACCTCACCTCAGAGATGGATTACGAGCATCTATGCACCATCGCCCCCGTGCGAGCGGTCCTAGGCAACAACGACTACTACCGCGACTACGGCCCGGATGTAGACCGTCTGGCCATCTTCACCTACGAAGGCCTCAAATTCGCCGTAGCTCACTACCGTGAAGACCTGCCCGTGGGATCCGTAGACGTAGCCATCAACGGTCACACCCACGTAACCAAAGAAGCCCAAGTGGGCCGCTGCCTGGTCCTCAATCCCGGTAGCGCCAGCTACCCCAGAGGCAGCCGAGGCCCCACCATGGCCAGAATGCTCGTCAAAGACGGCCATGTCATAAGCACCAAATTTATTGACTTAGAGTAACCGCAACAAAAACGGGGGATGCAGATCGCATCCCCCGTTTTTCTTTGAGCCAAAGGCCGAAGTTCAACAAGACCATCAGACAACCCCGCCGAGGAGAACGGGGACCTCGAGCCGCGAAGCGGCGAGGAACAACAACGACTCGAACAAAGTGACGGCAGGGAGGGTCTCCGGGGC
>JAIIUG010000185.1:0-1411 GCA_022739635.1 Collinsella sp.
ATCTTGCCCTGCTCCTTGAGGAGTTGGAGGGCGCACATCGTCTCGGAGAACGGGGTCTTGGCGTCGGGCCAGTGCACGAAGTAGAAGTCGATGTAGTCGGTGCGGAGGTTGCGCAGCGAGCTCTCGACCTCCCTCATGATATTCTTGAACGAGGAGTCGCGGTCATAGCCGGCGGCGCTGGTAATCAGGCCAACCTTGGTCGAGAGCAGGTAGCTCTCTCGGTCGATGCCCCTGAGCGCGTTGCCGACGACCTTCTCGGATGTGCCGTTACCATAGCACGGCGCGGTGTCGATGAGGTTGACTCCGTGATCGAGCATGGTGCGGATGGCGGACATGCTGGCGGCGTCATCGTTCTCACCAAAGGAGTCGCCGCCGATCGCCCAGGTGCCCACGGCAAGCTGGGAGACGTCGACGTCGGAATTCTTGAGGTGCGTGTAGCGCATGTTCTCTCCTTCTAATGGGGCGGCACGCGTCGAATGTCCTCGATCGCGTGCCGCCGGGAATTGCCTTAAACAAGCTTCGAATGATCCGGAAGCCGCCCTATACGATGCCCACGAGGCCGAGGACGAGCGCCAGAATCATGATGCCAACCAAGATGATGTTGACGTTCACGTTCTTCTTGCGCAGGAGCCAGAGGACGACGAGCGTAAGTCCCAGGGGCACGATGCCCTTGAAGATCGAGTCGAGGTAGGTCTGGATCATGACGGGGTCAGAGTCCTGAACCGGAATGGACAGGATCGTGTTGAATTGGACGTTCGCCGCAGTCATGGCGCCGATCATCACGAGGCCAACCGTGGAGGTCGCCTTGGTGATGAGCTTCATGAGACCACCCTCGTACATCTCGGAGATGAAGTTGGTGCCCATGCTGAAGCCGAGGTAGGTCATGAAGTATCGGCAGAGGATCGACGGGATGTTGTAGATCAGCAGGAACATGATCGCGCCGAGGGGCGAGCCGCTCATGGCGAGGTTGATGCCAATGCCGGCGGCGATGACACGCAGGACGCCCCAGAAGATTGCGTCACCGATGCCGGACATCGGGCCCATCAGGGAAACCTTGATGCCGTCGATAGACTCGGTGTCGAAGTCTTCGTGCTGCGAGTTCTCCCTCTCCATGGAGGCAACGAGGCCCATGGCGAACGTGCCGACGTTCTGGGTAATGTTGTACCAAGTCGTGTGACGCTTCATGGCTTCGGCACGGGCCTCGGGGTCATCGGCGTAGTAGCGGTTAAGCGCGGGCTGGACGGAGTACAGCCAGCCGTCGGCGCCAGCCTTGACGGAACCGCCGGCGCAGGAGGCGAACACGGAGAAAGAGCGCAGGAAAATGCTGTTGAGCATCTTCTTGTCTTCAGGGCTCACATTCTTGGTCAGGTTGCTCATGCGAAGAAATCCTCCTCGTCGCTGGTTACAGAGT
>JAIIUG010000186.1:0-1410 GCA_022739635.1 Collinsella sp.
CGTGCAGGTGGCGGTGCTCGGCTGCTATAAAAACCTGGCAACGCCCGATCAGAATCAACTGGTGGATACCTATGCCGAGTACGAGGCGTGCCTGAGGTTCGCGCGCTGGCTTGGGGGCTGTCCGGTGGGGACTGAGACGGGGCGCCCTAACGCGCAGAACAAGATGGCCGATGACCGTTTTTCGGCCGCTGCGCTCGATACGTTTTGCAAAGGGCTCGCACGCGTGTGCTCGATGGCCGAAAAGGAGGGCGGCGAGCTTCTGATCGAGCCCGGTTGGAACGAGATCGTCAATACGCCCGAGCGCTGCCGCGAGGTTCTGGAGCGCGTTTCGAGCACCGCACTCGGCGTGATCTACGATCCGGTGTCGCTACTGCATCCCACGATCGTCGGTGAGGCTTCCGAGCAGGTGTCGCGCATGTTGCACCTGTGCGGCAGCAAGATTCGCGTGCTGCATGCCAAGGACTACGAGATCTTAGACAACGAGGACCAGGATGGCTGGTGTGATGGCTCGGGCTCTCGTTTGGTATGCCACGGCGCCTGTACGTGCGGAAACTTTGATTTTGAGGCTATTGCCGCTTGGGCCGCGGCCGCGCGACCGGGCATTATGACCGTTATCGAGAACAGCACACCGTCCACGGTCGAGCGTTCGCGCGACGAGCTGCTGCGCATGGGGCACGGCGTGATGTGCGAGCACGTGATTCTGTAACGAAGCAGGTTGGCGAAAGAGATTGTCGTAGAGGTCCAGGAGAGGAACCGATGGCTATTCATATTGTTGAGGAAGCGAACCGTTGCCTTGGGTGCAAGAAGGCGTTCTGCCAGCTTAAGGGCTGCCCGGTGCAGACGCCTATTCCGCAGGTCATCGACCTGTTTAAGCAGCGCCGTCTGGAAGAGGCAGGTGAGCTGCTGTTCCAGAACAACCCCATGAGCGCGGTCTGCTCCATGATCTGCAACCATTCGGGCCAGTGCGAGGGCGCGTGCATTCAGGGCCGCAAGGGCGCACCGGTGCATTTTTCGAGTATCGAGAACTATATCTCGACGGCATATTTGGACCGTAAGGAGTGGAAGTCCGCGCCGTCGTGCGGCAAGCAGGTTGCCGTGGTCGGTTCCGGTCCTGCCGGCATTACCGTGGCCATTAAGATGGCCCAGCTGGGCTGTGCCGTCACGGTGTTTGAACAGCGCCCCGAGATCGGCGGCGTGCTGGAGTACGGCATCCCCGAGTTTCGCCTGCCCCGCGCTCTCGTGCAAAAGTACCGTCACGTGATGTGCTCGCTTGGCGTGCGCGTCCGTCCCTCGACCACCATCGGTGGCGCGCTGCATATCGACGACCTGCTGCGCGACGGCTACGATGCGGTCTTTGTCGGTACCGGTACCTGGCGCGCCCGCAAGCTGGGTATTCCCGGCGAGTCGCGT
>JAIIUG010000054.1:0-15144 GCA_022739635.1 Collinsella sp.
AGCGGCGTCATGTCGCAGGCGCCCACGGTGTGACGGTCGACAGCCTGGAAAACGGCCGGAGATAGCTCGGGAAATAGCTGCGGAAGCTCATAGGCGGCAACCGGACCATGCAGCAGCGGTGTCGCGGCCGAGGGAGAGCCGGCAATCTTAATGCCGTAATGCAGAGCGCGCGTGACCAGCTCGTCGTCGGAGAGCACCTTGTCCCAGTCATGGATCAGGCCAGCGGCAGCAGCATCAAAGCGGTCGACACCGTATACCTCAGCTAGGTGCAGCGCAGTCTCGGCAACCCCGAGCGAATGCACGTAGCGCTTACGTTTATCCTTCATGCGCACATCGAGCAACTCGTGGATACGCGTCAATAGCGCGCGCTCGTCGCCCTCAAACTGATCTTCTACCGACAACGTTCTCCCCCATCAATCAAAATCGTCCTGCCCAAGATCGGCATACAGACCGCGCTTACGAATATAGCCGAGCACTGACTCGCTCGTAAGATAGCGCACGCTCATGCCACGGGCAACTCGCTTACGAATGTTGGTCGAACTAATCGCCAGCGCCGGAATCTGGATATACCGCACGTCAAACGGCAGGCCCGACTCTTTGATTCGCGCGCGAGCAGTATCGATATCAAAGCCCGGTCGCGTCGCCGCAATAAACGTGGCGAGCTCGGCGATTCGGTCGGCATCATGCCAGGTCACAATATCGATAATCGCGTCGGCGCCCGTAATAAAGTAGAGCTTTACCTGAGGCGGGTAAAAGTCGCGAAGGGCATGAAGCGTATCGGCCGTATAGGTCACGCCCGGACGGTCGATCTCGAAACGACTCGCCAAAAAAGCCGGATTCGCAGCGGTGGCGAGGACCGTCATGGCATAACGGTCCTCGGCAGGCGTCACCGGTTTGTCGAGCTTAAATGCGGGAGAGCCGGCTGGCATAAAGAGCACGGCGTCCAAATCGAGCGACTCGCGCGCCTGCTCGGCGGTAACCAGGTGCCCGTAATGAATCGGGTCGAAGGTGCCACCCATAATGCCAAGCCGAAACTCCTGCCCATCCTTGATAGGCAGCTCAGGCAGACCAATTCCACCGCGCAGCGACATAGCTTACTCGCCCTCCGGGGTCTCGACATCGTCCGCGACTTCTGCCGCATCGACAACCTCGACGCCCTCGTCCGCAGCATCGGCTACGTCAATAACCTCAACGCCTTCGTCCTCGAGCTCCTCCTCGTACTCCGAGAAGTCCTCGGCGCCCTCAAAGTCAAAGGCGCGCTGGCAAATACGGACCTCGTCGCCCGCACGGCAGCCGGCCTTCTCGAGTGCATCGTCAACACCCATACGCGCAAACTTATGCTGCAGGTAGATGACGGCTTCCTCGTTTTCCCAGTCGGTCTGGATAACCATGCGTTCGATGGCGCGACCGACCACGCGGAAGGCATGGGTCTCTTCCTGAACAATGCGGAAACGCTTCTCACGCTGCAGGCGACGGCGCTCCCACTCATCGTCGCGCAGATCGACCGGCTCATCACAGACAGCCAACTCGGCGCGCAGCTTAGCCACCTGCTCGCCCACGGCAAGCATCAGTGTGTTGAGGCCGGCGCCCGTCACAGCAGACACGGCAAAGAACATATGTCCATCGTCGAGCGCAGCGCGTTTGAGGTCGGCAATCTTGTCAGCCGTGCCCGGCGCATCGCACTTGTTAGCGACGACGATCTGCGGGCGCTCCGAAAGCTCGGCGCCATACTGCTCGAGCTCGCGGTTGATGATGCGATAGTCCTCGACCGGATCGCGATCCTCAAAACCGCCCGTCATATCGACGACATGCATGATGAGTGCCGTGCGCTCAATGTGGCGCAGGAACTGATGGCCCAGGCCCTTGCCCTCGCTCGCACCCTCAATAAGGCCGGGGACGTCGGCAACGACATAGGAGTACTCGCCGGCACGCACCATACCCAGGTTGGGCACGAGCGTGGTAAACGGATAGTCGGCGATCTTGGGTCGGGCGGCACTCATGCGCGCGATAAGCGAGGATTTGCCCACCGAGGGGAAACCCACGAGCGCGGCATCGGCCATGAGCTTCATCTCGAGCTCAATCCAGTGCTCCTCGGCCGGCTCGCCCAGCTGGGCGAACGCTGGCGCGCGGCGCACCGACGTCACAAAGTGCGTATTGCCCAGGCCACCGGCACCGCCGGGCGCCACGACAACGCGCTCGCCATCATGCACCAAGTCGGCAATCTCGAACATCGGGGTCTGCGTCTCGGGGTCGAGCTCGCGCACCACGGTGCCCATGGGTACCTTAAGAATGAGGTCCTCGCCGCTCTTGCCATTACGGCGGGCGCCCTGACCGTGCGTTCCGCGCTCGGCACGAAAGTGATGCTTAAAGCGGTAATCGATCAGCGAAGACAGCTGAGCATCGGCCTGGATGACGACATTGCCGCCACGACCGCCGTCGCCGCCATCGGGGCCACCCTTGGGGACAAAGGCCTCGCGCCTAAACGACATGCATCCGGCACCGCCGTCGCCGCCGCACACGTTAATGCGGCTGATATCGGTGAACTGTGACAACAGAATCGCCTCCTACAAAAAAGAGGGAGACCCTTGAATCCTAAAACTCAAGTGCCTCCCACATATGTGCTCTATGAAGGGTGAATTACGCGTTCGCGAGCGGGCGTACGCTGACCCTGTGCTTGATACCCTTGTGGAACTCAACGGTACCGTCGACCAGCGCGAACAGCGTGTCGTCCTTGCCACGGCCAACGTTCTCACCCGGGTGGATGTGCGTGCCGTGCTGACGGACGAGAATCGTGCCCGTGGTTACCGTCTGGCCGGCGAAGCGCTTCGTGCCAAGGCGCTGACCGCGGGAGTCACGGCCATTACGGGAGGAACCGAGTCCTTTTTTGTGTGCCATTGTGTATACCTACTCTTTCGTTACGAGTGTAATCTACTCGGCGACGGGAGCCTCGGCAACAGCCTCGGCCTCTGCCTTGACAGCCTTCTTGGCGCGGGACGTAGCCTGGACCTTCACGATCTTCAGCTTGGTGAGCTGCTGACGGTGACCCTTCAGACGACGATAGCGCTTACGCTTGTGGAACTTGAAGACCAGCTGCTTCTCGCCCTTGAACTGCTCAACGATCTGAGCGGTAACCTTGGCCTTGGCCAGCTTGTCGGGATCAGTGACGATCTTCTTACCATCGTTGAGGAAGATAACCGGCAGGGTGACCTTGTCGCCCTCATTGCCCTCGATCTTCTCGACGGTGATGACATCGTCGGTGGCGACCTTGTACTGCTTGCCGCCCGTGTTAACGATTGCGTACATGTTTACTTGCCCTTCATGCATCAGTTAGTGCAACAGCCGAATATAGTAGCAGGCGATAATTCCCCCGTCAACGAGTATGTGGAGCAAATCCACAAGTTCGCACAGGTATGGGGCTGACGAGTCGGCCCTCGTCGTCCTCGCATGCTTGATTCTGACGCTCGACATCGTAGGAGCAGATGGTCACGAGGTCTTGCATACCGGTGGAAACAATAGGTGCATCGACGCCCGGGGTCAAGCCCTGCAACAAAACATCAGCAGCAGAAAGCAAAATCTCCGGACGCATGGAGCCCTCGTTGTCGGCATGGGTGTCGAGCGTGAGCACCAGATGGTCCGGACGCTCCCCCGCCGTGAGCTCATAGCCAACGAGCGTATGATCCAGATCAAGACGCTTGCTCTTCTTTCCGCGTGCATAGTCAATGCCATGACCCGCGCGCAGCGTATCGATCGCAGCGCGCACCTCGTCGGCACTCACGGGTGCCTCGGGGTCCAGATGCAAGTCGATGCGGTACGACAGACGCGTAAGCCGAGCCGTCAGCGCCGGCGTGCGCACGTCGATGTAAGCAGCCTCGATAGGCGCCAGATCGGCAGGCGATGCAGCGGCCAGGCGCTCAAAGGCCTCGTCGAGAGCGACGAACTCGGTCATAAACAGGTCATACCACTCGCAGGTCGACGACGTTCCCACGGGCAGCGCCGACGAAAAGCCCACGCGCATATGCGGCGAGAAGCCCTGCGTCACGGCATAGGGCAGGCCCGCACGGCGCACGATGCGCTCAATGGTATGGATTAGTTCCAGATGGCCCAGGTACTTGAGACGGTCGCGCTTGCCGTAGCGAACGCGCAGCCTAAAGAGCGTGGGATTGTCGGTCAAGCGCTCACTCATGCGCGATCACCCATCAATACGTTCTTGGCGTGGAGCGTGGGACAGATTCCGCAGCCGGTGCACGACGTGCGGGTGCAATCGGGCGTCGTGACGCCCTCGAGCGAACGACGGTACTCGCGCTCGAGGAAGCCGCGCGTACAGCCGGGGCTCACGTGCTCCCAGGGCAGGCGCCAGTCCAGCTCGTAGGGCAGGTGCACCAGCTCGTTGAGGTCGATGCCGTTTTTGACAGCGGCCTCCTTCCAGTTGTCGAGCGAAAAGTGCTCCACCCAGGCGTCGAAGCGCGAGCCCGCACGCCAGGCATCGATGATGACCGACGTCATATCGCGACCGGCACGGGAGAGCGCAGCCTCGATAAGCGAGGTCTCCGCATCGTGGTAGTGAACACGAACGGCACGGTTGCGCACGCTCGTTATGAGCAGCTTTTGGCGGCGCTTGACGTCGTCGTAATCGAGCTGCGGGCACCACTGGAAGGGCGTTGCCGCCTTGGGGATGAACACAGAAACAGAAATAGACACCGAGATAGACCCGCGGCGCGCCTTGGGCACCACGGAGCGGCCGAGCTCCAACACGTGATCGGCCAGGTTGGCGATAGCCACGATGTCCTCGTCGCGCTCGCCGGGAAGGCCCATCATGAAGTAGAGCTTCATGCGGTTCCAACCGGCCTCGAAGGCTGCCTTGGCCGCGCGATCCAAATCCTCCTCGGTCACGTTCTTGTTGATGATGTCGCGCATACGCTGGCTGCCCGCCTCGGGCGCGAACGTCAGGCCGCCCTTCTTTTCGCCGGCGACCGACTCGGCCATATCAACGCCAAACGAATCCAAGCGCTGCGACGGAATGGACACGCGAATGCCTGTGTCCTCCAGACGACGGCTGAGCCTACCGAGCACGTCGCGGATGCAGGAGTGGTCGGTCGTCGAAAGCGAGGTAAGCGACACCTCGTCATAGCCAGTCTTTTCCAAGCCCTGGATCACCGATGACACGATCTGGTCGGCCGAGCGCTCGCGTACCGGACGATACGTCATGCCCGCCTGGCAAAAACGGCAGCCGCGGGCGCAGCCACGCAGGATCTCGATAGACAGGCGATCGTGGACGAGCTGCGCATACGGCACGCACGACTGAGAAAGCGGGTTGGTGGCACCAAAGTCCTCGACGACGCGCTTGTAGACTACCGGCGGGACGTCCTTGCCCTCGCGCGGCACAGTGTAGCCATGCGGCGAGCAGGGCTCGTCATGACGCACCTCATACAGGGACGGCACATAGGTACCGGCGACCGTCGCGAGCTGCTCGACAATCTGAGCGCGCGAGACGCCCTCGTCGCGCAAGCGGCGATGCAGCTGGCAGATCTCGAGCAGCGACTCCTCGCCCTCGCCAATGAGGATGGCGTCGAAAAAGGCCGCGTACGGCTCGGGGTTATACACCGAGGGACCACCGGCGACGATGATGGGGTCGTCCTCGGTGCGGTCGGCAGCCAACAGCGGAATGCCGGCGAGATCGAGCGCTTCGAGGAAGTTCGTCACAGCCATCTCGTGCGGCACGTGCATGCCGACGATGTCGAACGAGGCCACGGGCGCTGCGCCCTCGAGCGACAGCAGCGGAATCCCCGCCTCGCGCATGGCATCGCCCATATCGGGCCACGGCACGTAGCCGCGCTCGCAGGAAATGCCCTCGGCATGATTAAGGATGTTGTAGAGAATGGCGATGCCCTGGTTGGGCAAACCGACCTCATACACGTCCGGATAGATCATGCAGCAGCGATAGTCGGCATCGGCCTTTGAGAGCGTGCCCCACTCGTGGTCGATATAGCGACTCGGCTTTTCGACCTTGGCGAGCAACGGCTCAATCAGATGAAAACAGTCTTGGTATGGAACGCGCAAAAGAAACCCCTAAGCAGCGAGATCGGATGCATTCTCGAAAGGACTCATAGGACGGGTGGCACCGGCGACCGTGGTCACCAGGTCGCGAACGCGCGAGAACGTGGCGGCAGCGACCTCGTTGGCACGGCTGTAGTCCACATCGCGCTCGTAGAGCGACACGAGCGCGCGGCCCATGCCATAGGTACCCGCGGCGGCGGTAAGCGCCTTAACGACAAAGCCGATGTGCGGCGTCTGCTTCACCAATGCGCGGGTGACGGCGCGAATCACCAGACCGCCGGCGAGCACGCCCGCGACCTCATAGCCCCGCTCGGGCTTTATGCCGCGTCCAAAGACAGCCGCGAGCTCAAAGAGCATGCCCACCTGCGCCAGCGCCATCACGGGATAGTCGGCGCCCGGCAAAAACACCAGGGCGCCCGTCGCCATGTTAGTGAGCGCGCACGAGGTGATGATGCGATTTGCCGCCGCGATGCGCATAAAGACAAAGTTGGCGGCAAAAGCCGTCTCCTTGTCCGTACGATCGAGAATCCAGCGGGCAAGCGTCTCGAGCAGATAGGTCTTATCGGTCGCCGCCACCACGCCGAGCATGGGCGTAGATTCCTCAACGAACGGTACCTCGACCGCGGACTCGGCAAGCACGCACACGGGCGCGCCGGCAATCACGAGCTCCTGCACAGCACTCTCCAGGCGGTCGGATCCGCACGAGAGGACCAACACCACGTCGGTATCGGCCTTGGGAACGATACGGTCCTCCCCCAGGCGACCAACACGCACAATGCCCGAAGTCGTCTGCGGCACAAAGGCATCGCGCACCGTCTCGACCAAAAAGCGAGACGCAGTCGAATCAAGGTAAACCGAGACACGCACCGGTGTATCGGAATCCTTCTTCACAGACGCGCCCATCTTAAAAGCGCTGGTCAACTTATCTACGGGAATCTTCATGGCAAACCCCTCCAGCGGTTACGCGGCGCCCGAACGATGCCGCCATATGGATTGTACGATACCCACCGTCAGCAACTGAATCATCATCGACGACGAACCAAAACTAATAAACGGCAGCGGAATACCAGTGATCGGCATCATGCCGATGCACATGCCGATGTTTTCGAAGGTCTGGAACGCCCACATGCCGACGATACCCACGCACGATAGGCGCAAGAACAGTGACTCGCACTTAAAGGCAACGCGGATCGTCGAGAAGATCAGCAGCACGTAGAGGCACAGGAGCAAAAAGGAACCGCAAAAACCGAAAGTCTCGGACAGGAAGGCGAAGACGAAGTCGGTGTGGAACTCGGGCAGAAAGCCGCCGGCCGACTGCGTCGCGTGGCCCAGGCCCTTACCAAAGAAGCCACCCGAGCCGACGGCAATGAGCGACTGCTGAAGGTTGTAGGCATCATCCGAATTGGCATTGTCGGGGTCGATGAAGACCGTCAGACGGTTCATCTGATACTGCTTGATAAGAACGTCGTGGCCAAGGAGCGAATCAAAGACCGAGTCGAGTGCCAAGATGAGCGCAATCAAACCAACCAGCAGGGCCAAGGTCGACAGCACCCATTCGCGGCGTGCACCGCTCATGCAGATGACGATGGCACCCGAGACCAGCACGACCAGGCCCGAGCCCAGGTCGCCCATGGCGACGACGGCCAAAAACGGGATGGACAGCATACCGCAGAGCTTGACGTAGTCGCGAACGGTATCGATGCGGCCGTTGTATTGCGAGCCAAGCGTGGCGATAAAGAAGATGGTAATGAGCTTGGCGAGCTCAACGGGCTGGAAGGTCAGGCCGATACCGGGGATCTTGATCCAGCCCGTCATGCCCAGACCGCCCGTATAGGACAGGCCCGGAATCTTGGGCGAGAAGATCACAATAAGGTCAATGACGAGCAGCGCCGTCGAAAAATTGGAAATACCGCGCAGGTCGGTGCGCCAGACGAGCACCGCCAGCACCGCGCCAATGCCAATACCCAGCAGGTGGCGCGAGAACGAGGCATCGGCCTTAAACTGTGAAGCCGACCAGATAATGATGGCACCGTAGGCGACGAGCGCGACGGTAGCCAAGAGCACACCTATATGCACCTTTTGGCGAAACGTGCCGCGCGAGGCCGAGAGCTGCTTGTTAACGCGGTCCAGGCTGCTGCGGGAGCCGGTCTTGGTTGAGCGGAACAGGTCCGCCGGCGAAAAGTCCATCGCAACCTCCTATCGAACCGAAGAATCGCCCGAGGCCGAAGAGGTATCGGGCTCGTCATAAATCACACCGAGCACGTCACGCACGACATGCATTGCGGTATCTGAGCCACCGCCGCCCTGCTCCAGGATTGTAGCGATGACATACTTGGGATCATCGGCCGGTGCATAGGCGCAGAACCACGCGTATTCGTCCTCGCCGCTTTTCTCGCCCGTGCCCGACTTGCCGTATACCTGCGGCGTCAGGGTGCCAAAGTGTGCCGCCAGGGACGTCGATGCCGTATAAATCACGTCGTGCATGCCGTTGCGAACAAGAGCCAAATCCGAATCGCTGTTGATCTTGGCCTCCAGGCGCTTCTTCTTGCCCTTGCCGTTGTACTTATAGGCATCGCCGTCGCCATCGCGCGACACCGCCGACAAAAACACGTGAGGCACGTACTGTTTGCCGCCGTTGGCAAGACCCATATAGGCGCACGCCATCTGCAGGGGCGTCACCAGGATGTCGCCCTGGCCGATGGCAATGTTGGTCATATCGCCAGCATTCCACTTGCGGTCCTCGGCAGAGGCATCGGTAAAGTACGACTCTTTCCACTCGGCGTCGGGAATACGGCCCGTACCCTCGCTTGGCAGGTCAATGCCGCAAGTCTTACCCAGCCCCCAACGGCGAAAGACCTCCTGCAAGCCCTCAGGGTGCTGGTCGTTGTAGAAAAACGCCTTGCCCATGTCGTAGAACACGGGGTCGCAGGAATTGGCGATACCGGACTGCAGCGTCATGGTGCCGTGGCCGGATTGAAGCCAGCAACGCTTGCCCCACGACTTGCCCAGACCCGTCCAATAGCCGGTGCAGTTGGTTGTCTGCGTTGAAGTGTAGGTTCCAAACTCAAGACCAGCCAGCGCCGAGAGCGGCTTAATGGTCGAAGCCGACATGTACTGGCCGCTAATGGCGCGGTTGAGCAGCGGATGCGAACCCTCGTCATCGTTGAGCTCGGTCCAAACATCGTTGGAGACGCCGCCGATAAACACCGAAGGATCGAACTTGGGCTCGCTGGCCATGCCCAGAATCTCGCCGTTATTGGGGTCGAGGCACACCACGGCACCGTTGCCGGCGTCGCTGTGGCCTGTGGTCTTAGCGAGCTCAATGGCACTTGCAAGCGCCGTCTCGCAGGCTTGCTGAATCTTGAGGTCAAGTGTGAGCTTGATGTCGGAGCCGGCCTTGGCGGGCACAGCGCCAGCCTGTCCGGTCACATTGCCCGAGGCATCGACCTTCACCGTCTGCTCGCCGCGAATACCCTGCAGCAAGTTCTCGTAGTAGCTCTCGACGCCCGCCTGACCCACGATATCGCCCGACTGGTACGTAATCTGACCGGCGGCGCTATCGTTATCGCCCGAAGCCTTCTTGTTCTGCGCCTCAAGCTGCTCGGAGGTAATGGTGCCGGTATAGCCCAAAATGTGACAAGCCGTCTCGCCGTACGGGTACTGGCGCTCGGTGCGCTCGGCAATCTTCACGCCCGGGAACTCGCCGGCATGCTCCTTGATATAGGCAACCGTGGAGCGGCGCACGTCCGTCGCGATGGTATGCAGGCTCTGAGCGCCCTCGGAATTGTCCTGGATATTGCGCAGCACCGCGACGTAGGGCATACCGAGCACGTTGGCAAGATGGCGCACCAGCACGGTGTCATCGGCCAAGTCGCGATAGGCAACGACGGCAAGTGAGGGACGGTTTTGCACAAGTGCCACGCCATTGCGATCAAGGATTCGCCCGCGCACAGCCGGCGTGGTGACGGTACGGGTCTGGTTGCTCTTGGCCTGCTTGTCGTAGTAGTCCGACGAGACCATCTGCATGCCCCACAGCTTGACGGCGAGCGCGGCAAACATCGCGCCCACGCCGGCGGTGAGGATGGAGAAGCGACCCTTGAAGGCGGTCGCGGCGGTATTGCCCTCGCCCTCGGTGGCACGCGGGGCCGTTCCATGCTGTGTGTCGTAGGTAAAACGGGAATCGCCGCGGCGCATGATGACCAGCGCGACCACAATGGCCACGACCAGCACGATACCGGCGATGATAACCGTCATCTGGGAAGACATCTACGGGCCTCCCCTATTTGAGTTTGCGGGTCTTGGGCTTGAAGCGCATGCCCGTCTGACGACCACCGCGTGCGGAGAATCCGTAACCGGACTGCGGCACGACACCGGACATCAAAAACGGAATGGCGACCAGACCCGTCAGGATCGAAGACGGCAGTGCATGGCCAAAAACAGCCACCACAAAGCTCGTCTCCAGACCCATAAACAGCAAGATGATGCTGTAGACCACGTTGATGGCAAGCGCGAAGGCGCCCACGGTAATACCGCGCGCGCTCGGGGAGCCGGCCGTCTGACCGGCCGCGCTGTGCACCAGGGCAAAACTGCCCACCGTCAGCAGCAGCGACATAACGCCCACCGGAACGGCAGCGGAAAGATCATAGAACAGGCCACTGCAAAAACCGCAGACGACAGCCCGCGTGGGATCGCCCGAGAACACGCTCAGGCACACCAGGATAATCATAAAGTTGACGCGACCGCCCGCGATGGAAATCTGCGGCGCCAGGCCCGCCTGCAGGAGCACGCAGGCAATGGCGGCGACAGCAAACGTACGGGAGCTCGCCCCCTGTTCGTGTAGATCCATGGACATGCCCTCCCTATTCGCTCGAGCCGGAATCGGTTGTCTCGGACGATTCGGAGCTCTCGTCCGAGTCCTCGTCCTTAGTCTTGGTCGCGGAATCACGCGAGGTGCCCTGCGGTGTGCCGTTGGCAGAGCTCACGTCCTCGTCCGAGGCCGACTGCTCGTCGGTCAACGAGGTGATGACGAGCACCTCTTCGTTATTTTCTGCCGTGGTCTGGGCGCGTACGACGATGGTGTAATACACATCGTTGGCCGACTTCTCCACCGAAGAAACAGTGCCGAGCGGCAGGCCCTTGGGGAACACGCCGCCAATGCCAGAGGTCACGATGATGTCGCCCACCTTGACGTCGGAGTCGACGCTCACGTACTCAAGGCGCAGGGTGCCATCGGGCTGGCCCTGCAGCATACCCTGGGCGCGCGTGTCCTGCACCATAGCCGACACGCCCGAGCTCTCGTCGCCAATAAGGCGCACGGTAGAGGCCTTGGCCGACACCTCGATAATCTGGCCGATAACACCGGCAGAACTCGTCACGGGCATGTTGATGGTAAGGCCGTCGGCAGAGCCCTTGTCGATGGTAACGGTCGAGGTCCAGGCATCGCCCGACGCACCGACAATACGGGCAGCGGTCGACTTAAGGTTGTAGGTCGATTGCAGCCCGACCAGGCCCTCCAGGCGCTCGGCAGTCTTTTGAGCCTCGGAAAGCTCGGCGACCTTAGAGGTCAGCACCTCGTTTTGCTTCTTGAGATCATCGAGCGACTCCTGCGATGCCGTGAGGTTGGAGAACACGTTGCCGATCGCGTTGAAGGGAGCCGCCACGGCCGAGCCCACAAAGCGCACCGGCGAGGTAATCGTCGTCACGCCCGAGCGCACGGCATGAATCGGCCCGGCCTCGCCCTCACGGATATAAAACGTGAGCAGCAACACCGAAATCAGGCTGAAAACAATCAACGGGCGCATACCCGTTGATTGTCGCTTGGTATTCAGATTTGGAGAGAAACCCGAAGATCGTGCCAAATGGAATCCACCTTTTGGAAATTAAGCATTGGTTTGGACGAAGCCACCGTCAAAGGCGTTGGCCTCGAGCACGCGGGCGCAGCCGTTTACGACGTTATCGAGCGCCGTGGGGCTGACGTTGACCGAAACGCCGGTCTCGTCGCGCAGGCGCACGTCGAGGCCGCGCAGCAGCGCACCGCCGCCGGTCAGCAGAATGCCGTAGTACATAAGGTCAGAGGCAAGATCGGGCGGCGTGGCGTCCAGAGCGTCCTTAACGGCCTTGGCCATCTCGTCGAGCGGCTTGTTAAGCGCGCGACGAATCTCCTCGCTCTCGATACGCACGGTCTTGGGCAGGCCCGTGATAACGTCGCGTCCGTTGACCTCGACGTCGAGCTCATCCTTGAGCGGCACGGCGGAGCCGACCTTAATCTTGATGTCCTCGGCCGTACGCTCGCCGATAGCCAGGTTGTAGGCATCGCGAACATGGGTGAGGATAGCCTGGTCGAACTCGTCGCCGGCAATGCGGATGGACTGCGACACGACAATACCGCCCATAGCGATAACGGCGACCTCGGTGGTGCCGCCGCCGATATCGATGACCATGGAGCCCGTAGGCTCCTCGACGGGTAGGTCGGCGCCGATGGCAGCCGCCATGGGCTCCTCGATCAGATAGGCCTGGCGAGCGCCGGCCTGGATCGTGGCCTCAAAGACGGCACGCTTCTCGACCGACGTGACGCCGGAGGGAACGCAGACGACGACGCGTGGACGCGGAGTCCACGGATAGCGCTTCTCGGAAGCCTTGTCGATAAAGTAGCGAAGCATGGCCTCGGTGACATCGAAGTCGGCGATGACGCCGTCCTTAAGGGGACGAACGGCCACGATGTTGCCGGGCGTACGGCCGAGCATTCGCTTGGCCTCGATGCCGACTGCCAGGATGCGCTCGTCGTTCTTGTCGATAGCGACAACGGACGGCTCGCGGATGACGATGCCCTTGCCGCGCACGGAGACAAGCGTATTGGCGGTGCCGAGGTCGATGGCGAGATCGCCCGCATAGCTACCGAAGAACATATCCATCAAAGAAAACAACGCAACTCCTGATGTGTTGGATGATTGCTGGAAAACTACTAGCCCATCATACTAGCGCAAGCCCGGCACCTCACTTGCGGTGAAGCACCGGGCAGCGCCAAATCTCATAAGGTCACTACTGGTTGTCAGCGGCCGAGAAATCGATGTCGAGCGAGGAGACAGCCCAACCGATATGGTTATCGGAGCGCACGAATTTAACGGTGTACTCCTGCTCGCCGCCCTTAGACAGCGAAGCCTTCACCTTGGCGGTGGTCTCGGTCATGGACTGATCCATACCCTCGATCGAGACGGTGGCGCCCTGCGGGATCGAGGAGACGATCATCGCCTTGGCGTCCTCGGACAGGCTCGAGGCCAGGCAGGACTCGGCCTTGGCGGTATCGCCGTCACCGGCAGCCTGGAACAGGTCGGTGATGACGGACTCCTGCGAGGGGTAGCCCATGCCGCGCGTATAAGCATAGCCAAGACCGCCGGCAGCGATCACGATGAGCAGAAGCAGCACCAGGAAGATCTTGAGACCCGTGTGGCGGTGGCGACGACGAACCTTGGCCTGTTTGCGGTCCTGCTGGACCATCTCGGACTCGGACAGTGTAAAGAAGCCGGTGTCAGAGGGGTCGGGCATAAACTGACCGGTCGCGCCCGTAGGATCGAGCGGGTCGACAGCGGGAGCGTCCATCGCGGGAGCCGGAGCCGTGGACATGGCCGTCTGGGCCGAAAGCGCGGCGAGCGAGTCGTGCACGCGGGCAAGCTCGTCGGCCTGCTCGGGCGTGAGCTGGTAGATACCGTCGGCGGTAGCGGCGTTAAAGGCATCGAGCGCATCGGAGGGACGGCCGGCGGCGGAAAGCGCTTGACCCATGCCGGCGTTGAGGGCGCGCGTATCGTCGCGCGGGCCGGCAAAATCGATAGCCGTGCGGTAGGTCTCTACGGCGTCCGCTGGGCGGCCGAGCTTGATGAAGCAGCGGCCCAGATCGCCGAGGGCGGCGGCAGGAGCCGGGTTGGCGCCGTCGATGGCAGCCTGACGGAAGGCAGTACCGGCGTTGGCATAGTCGCCCGACTGGAACAGCGCGTTGCCCAGACCCAGGTAGGCCTTAAAAGGCGTGGCGTAGGAAGCGTCCTGGGTAGCTGCAGAGAACGCCTGGGCAGCCGTGGTGTAGTCGCCCACCGCGGCGAGTGCCTTGCCGCGGTTGGTGAGCAGGGCGCCGCGCTTGCCATAGGCGCCGTCGTTGAGGGCTGCCGCGTAGGCCTCGGCGGCCTCGGCGTACATGCCCAGATGCATCAGGGCGTTGCCACGCAGGTGGTCGGCCTCACCCATGATCTCGTTGGGAGTCTTTGCCGCGCCAAGCATCTGGGCGGCAGCGGAAAAATCACCCGCGCGATAAGCGGCGCGGCCCTGTTGGATCAGCTGGCTATTCAAGGAAGTCCCCTTTACTCGTGAACGATCTCGACATGAACGATCTCGTCGCCGGCGCGCAGCTGCGAGATGACGTCGAGGCCCTCGACCGTGGTGCCAAAGACGGTATAGCCGGAGTCGAGGTTGTGCTGGGCACCCAGGCAGAAGTAGAACTGCGAGCCCGCGGAATCGGGATCCATGGAGCGGGCCATGGCAAGCGCGCCGTCAACATGGCTGTTGCGCGGATTGGTGGCAAACTCGCCCTTGATGCAGTAGCCGGGGCCGCCGGTACCGGGCATGCCGTCGGGACCCTCAAGGCCGGCAGCGACGTCGGCGCCGGACATATCGCGGGTATTGGGGTCGCCGCCCTGGATCACAAAGCCGGGCACATAGCGATGGAACTTAAGGCCGTCATAGAAGCCCATCGTGGAAAGCTCGCAGAAGTTCGCCACATGGATGGGGGCGCCCTCACCGTCAAACTTGACCTTGATGGTGCCCTTCGACGTCTCGATCACCGCGCACTCGTCACCGACGAGCTGGTACTCGGGCGTATAGAGCTCTTTCTTAAAACCAAACATGTGGTTCCTTCCTCGTGCGTTTAAAGCATATTTGTACGAATTGTAGCAATAAGCACGGGCTTCCATCAATTGCGCACGCAGGTTATGCCGCCGGAGGGCAACACCTTGATTATCAACTTCATCCGAACACCTCCCACATTCATCCGAACATGTTCGGATGAATGTGGGAATCCGATACCCTGAGGGCCGGATCGGCCGGCCC
>JAIIUG010000187.1:0-1374 GCA_022739635.1 Collinsella sp.
GTGGCCATGGGCAACGCCATGCCCGAGGTCAAGGCGGTCGCCGACTACGTGACCGACGATGTCGCACACGACGGTACCGTCACAGCGATGCAGCATTTTGGGTTGATTTAATAAATGGCCGGGTCGCCCGCAGTGGGGGCGACCCGGCCATTTGAGCTATTTTGCAATATAGAGCTTGGGATGACTGCGACTGCTCTCGATCGCCGCCGTCATGATGCCCTCGTCGTCTCCATCAACGATGATGCCGTCGAGGTCATCGATCTGCGCGGACTGATAAAAACTGGTCTTGTTGAATTTTCCCTGGTCAACCATCATGTAGCCCTGGTTTGAGTTGGTAAGGTACATATGCTTGATCATGGCCGAGAAGTCGTGCTCGACGGTAAAACCGTGGTCGGGGTGGAATCCGTCGGCACTGACAAACGCCTTGTCGGCATGTAGTTTGCTCATGCAGTCGAGCGTTAGTGCGCCCGCGAGATAGAGGTGGCCCTTGCGCACGGAGCCGCCCAGCAGCACTACCGAAGCATTGGGGAGATTGAAGCTGGCGTAGTTCGCGATTGCAAGATCGCCGGTGATAATGGTGATCTCACGCTTGTCCATGAGGGCCTTAGCGAAGTAAAAGCCTGTGGTGCCGATATCAATTACCAGAACATCGCCATCATCAACAAGAGTTGCTGCGGTTGCGGCGATGGCTTCCTTGGCCTCGACTTGGACATTGATGCGCTCCTCGGGATACGAGATTGCGTTGGAGCGAGAAAGCGATACCGCTCCGCCGCGTACGCGACGCAGCTTGCCTTCGGATTCCAGCGAGATGAGGTCGTGTCGTGCGGTGACTTCCGAAACCGAAAAACGGCGAACGATGTCGGATACCGAGATATTTGGCTTTTCGGCCAGCCAATTCATGATAAATCGCTGACGCTCGGCCGGTGAAAGGTCTGAAGTAGATGCCATATGCCGCTCCTTTTGAACAAAAGGTAAAAGATGCGCCTTTCGTAATCGAAATATAACGTATCGATATGAAAAGAACAAGGCAAATTCGAATGAATCAAAAGAACGGAATGGCATGTCACAAATGCATGCGTAGCAGATAGTTCGCACGTAAACGGGCTATAAAGAGTCTCATTCTGAAGGTGCCGCCCAAAAGAAGTACGTTCACGCCCGATATTCGACCGTTCACGGAAAGTTGACAATTGAGCTTTCGATAGCTTTTGAAATGGTTTATAAAAGAAAACCGAAAAGCTTTTGAAACAAAGAAGAAGGCTTTCGATAGCAATAGTGTTAGATGAGAAAGGACCGAACATGGCGATCAAGGTGTTTGCCGACGGCGCTAACCTCGAGGGTATGCTTGACATGCATGACAATGGCAACGTTCAGGGC
>JAIIUG010000188.1:0-1373 GCA_022739635.1 Collinsella sp.
CGCATGATCATCGAAGGTCGCTTGGGCGTGGGCTCGCTCACGGGCTTTATGAGCTACGTGCTGCTGATCATGAACTCGCTCATGATGATTTCCAACGTGTTTTTGCTGCTCACGCGCGCTCTCACGAGTGTGGGCCGTATCGCAGAGGTGCTCGATGAAGAGCCCGTTATCGCCAATCCTGTGGGAGACCTCGCGACTGCGACGCCAGGGGACGGCAGTATCGAGTTTCGCGACGTTTCCTTTAAATACCGCGCGGATGCAGCCGAGGATGTGCTCGAGCATATCGACCTTCGCATCGAGAGCGGCTCGACGGTGGGCATCCTCGGCGGCACGGGCTCGGGCAAGAGCTCGCTTGTGCAGCTGATCGCGCGCCTGTACGACGCCACCGAGGGCGCCG
Organism: Collinsella sp.; assembly: GCA_022739635.1. Classification (GTDB taxonomy): domain Bacteria; phylum Actinomycetota; class Coriobacteriia; order Coriobacteriales; family Coriobacteriaceae; genus Collinsella. The sequence goes on from JAIIUG010000188.1 coordinate 398, forward strand.
TGCTTGTGGGCGGACACGACGTGCGCGACTACGACCTGGTTGCCCTGCGCGACGCCGTGGGCATTGTGCTGCAAAAGAATGTGCTGTTCACGGGCACCGTGCGCGAGAACCTGCAGTGGGGCAATCCACAGGCGTCGGACGATGAGCTCCTCGCGGCTTGCCGCGCGGCGTGCGTGGACGAGTTCCTTGATCGCATCGGCGGACTGGACGGCGAGTTGGGCCAAGGCGGCGCCGGTGTTTCGGGTGGCCAGAAGCAACGCCTGTGCATCGCGCGCACGCTGCTCAAGCATCCGCGCGTGCTCATTTTTGATGACTCCACTAGCGCGGTCGATATGGCGACCGACGCTAAGATTCGCGAGCACATCGCTCGGATTCCCGATACGACCGTGCTCATCATCACCCAGCGCATTGCGAGCGTCATGGATGCCGATCGCATTGTGGTGTTGGATGACGGTCGTGTCCACGGCGTGGGCACGCACGAGGAGCTGCTGGCGGGCGACAACATCTACCAGGAGATTTACGCCTCGCAGATGGAGTTTGCGGGGAACGCGGACGCCGGCGACGGCAGCGACGATGACCGCGCGAATGATCCGTTTTCCTTCGCCCCCAGCGGATCGACCTTGGAAGGGGGTGAGCGCCATGCCTAAGACCGCGGCCCGAGCACGTCCTGCCGACCTCAAGCGCACGGTGCGCCGCTTGTTCTCCTACATGGGGCATGCCAAGTTCTCGTTGCTCGCGGTGGGCGTGCTCGCCTCCGTTGCCGCCATCGCGAGCCTCGCCGGCACCTACATGGTGCGCCCCATCGTTAACGGTTTGGCCACGGGCGGGGAGGAGCTGCTCGCCAAGCAGGTCATCCTAACGGCGATCATCTACGCCGCGGGCGTGCTCTCGGCTCTGGGCTACTCGCAGATTATGGTGCGCGCGGCCCAGCGCGTGGTCTCCGACATCCGCCGCGACCTGTTCGCGCACATCCAGA
>JAIIUG010000189.1:0-1360 GCA_022739635.1 Collinsella sp.
ATACTGTACCGTTCTTCCGACATCGAGAAGCTGCTTGACGGCTGCTACCGGGAGGCGAGAACCAGGCCGGAGGAACTTTAGAAAAGTTCCGTACGGGATCGTGAATGAAGGGGCGGTCGGTTGTCATACCGGTCGCTCCTTCATTTTCTTTCCACCGGATGAACGACTTTAATTTGCTCGTAAAATACTTATACACAGAGTGTTTTTTTCTTTATGAATTATGATCCGGTGACAACATTGGCATAACATGGCGGGACATGGAAACATTTTTCCGATATGGCAATAAGATACGGGGATTCCATTATAAAAAAAGACTCTTATTTTATTATGTCATTATGTTATTCTGAAATTGGGGCGGGCCGTTCGTGTACCGGTGGGACGATCCGTTTCCGTAATGGCGGCACATTCCGTACTGGTATCATTATCCTCCGGCAATGCCGTTTCCCGGTCTTGTCGGAGTGACCTTATGCCGGCCGGTGACAACCGCATGTCCGTGTGTAAACATGGCGGCGCATAAAAACAGGCACATTCCCCGGGCTCCTGTCCCGTCGGATGCACCTGTCTCCGTCATGTCATATACAGCCGGACTCCTCCGGCCCATGCCTCTATCTGAGTATCGGATTCGAGAGCAGTATCTTGTAATAGGCCACTCCGCCAATCTCTACCGGCATCCTCGCCATCATGAACTGCACGCTCTTCCTCTCCACCTTCGCCTGCCGCATGAGCCTCTGCACGATAAACCCCGCCGAGAACCTTGCGCATCTTTTGTCCTTCCAGACGATGAACCCCTCGCTGTCGTCGGCCCGGCAGATGTACCAGTCACCCGTCTCGTCGTCGTGGGCGAAGTTCACCCGTCCGCCACCGAGGATTCCCAATTCGATTGACATCGTCTTTGACAGATAGACGGTTCCCCTGCTGTCAAGGTTGATGGTCCGCTTTCCCTTGTATGTGACTTCCTGCGGACGGGAGTTTTCCCTGTTGTATACTATCAGTGCCATAATTGTCCTTCTTTTATCGGTTGAACTGTTTTCGTTTTTCAATACATGAAGCTTTCCACCGCCAGCATCTGACTTCTCCATGCGAAACCGCTGTGGGTACGTACCGCGTCCACTATCCTGCATACTTTCTGCGATATGGCCGATGCCGAGATACCCATGCATTCCGCCAGCGCCTTGAACGAGAACTGCGCCTCATAGAACCTGAGCATGAACATCCGGTATTCCTCGTAGGAGAACTTCTGCCTTACGAAACGCAGTATGTCTCTTACCAGCCGTTCGCACCCATTCAGGTCGTCCTCGGAAAGGAATTTTGCCTCTTCGCCACATCGGAGGAAGAAATCATCTTCAGGGTGTGCATACCG
>JAIIUG010000190.1:0-1350 GCA_022739635.1 Collinsella sp.
AATGGCAGGGAATTGCCTATTTGCTGCATTATCGCTATATGCCTATTTACGTGGTCTTTTACTTTGACTGACGCCTCCGCATTTTGTTTACTCGTCAACAAAAGCCCTGATAGATAGTGCTAAACGACTGTTTAGTAGTTTGTTGAGTGTTCATTTAGACCGTTTACCGAGTTCATCTGCCTGTTCTGTAATTCTGCATTACACTAAACATGTTTAGATTGTATTGCCGCAGATGTTTACCGCCTGCGGCGCAAGGGAGGCAGCTCATGGAACTCAAATCGTGCACCTACGCAACCGTCACCAGCTTGGGTGACTTTGGCCCCTGGATCAGCAAGGTCGTGCTCGACCTGCCGTGCGCCGTGCGCACCAATGACGTCGACGCGAACTCCTTCCATATATATGTAGAGCGCCACGAGCGCTCGGGCGAGGTCCTGATGCGCAAGGAGCGCGGTGCCGACCACGCCGCGCCTTCTGTGGGCTACGTCGACGTGCTCGCCGCCTATCCGTGCGACGAAAACGGCCGCAAGCTCGCCTTTGGTACCCATGTGGCACTCGAGGTCGCCGAGCAGCGCCTGACCAAAAAGATCGAGGGTAGCGTGATGGGTTCGCGCCTGCTCGACGACCAGCTGCGTATCACCCAGCTCGTGGCGCTTCCCGGCAACGACGGCGACGACCCCACCTGCGGCCTGGTCTTCGATACCTGCCGCGGCGACATCTGCCCCGCCCTCAAGGGCTGGAGCAACGCCGTTCAAAAGACCGCCGTCGATGGCATGGCACTCGAATACGGCTACTTTGAGCCCAGCTTTAAGGCCGAGGACTCCGCCTGTTTTAATCCCTTTGCGCCCGAGACCACGGTCGTGCCCCAAAAGGCTCCGCTCGTGGTGTACCTGCACGGCGCCGGCGAGGGCAAGGGCGCCACGCAGGGCGAGGGTGCCAAGCGTGCCTACATTGGCAACCGCGTGACGGCCATCAGCCAGGCGCAGATCCAGCGCTACTTTGGCGGCTTTGCCTGGGTACTCGTGCCGCAGTCGCCCACATTTTGGATGGACAACGGCGTCGAGCAGCTCGGCCACTCCAACCAGAGTATCTACTCCCCCGTCATTAAGGCGCTCATCGATGAGTTTGTCGCCGAGCATGCCGACCGCATCGACACCGACCGCATCGTGGTCGCCGGCCTTTCCAACGGCGGCTTTATGACGCTGCGCCTGTGCGCCGACTACCCCGATTTCTTCGCCGCGGGCCTTCCCTGCTGCGCGCCGTGGTACAACGCCACGGACGAGGACGTCGCCGCCCTTGCACCTGCCGTCTATCGACCAGGTAGTCTACCTGGGCCCTTACCGGAAGGAGAAC